>JAPPII010000049.1 GCA_028820845.1 Candidatus Poribacteria bacterium | reverse complement strand
TTTGATACGAACCATCTCCTGTAGGAGGGGTTTGTAACCCCGACCCTCTTTGATATTCACTTAATAAGAGTTCAAGATTCGCAGGATTCGGGAATTTCGGCGCAGTGCCAAAGCCACCGTAGGTGCGACTGTAGTTGGTTTGGAGATAATTCAGTGCCCCGGTGATGAGAGATCGACTCAGCGGTTTGGCAGTCAGTGAAGTGAAGACCCTACTCGTCGCCATCGCAATCGTTTCTGAAATCTGGTTGGCGGATGCGATGACCTCGTCTTCTCGCGTAACCCATGCTTCATGAACCGCGTCAAGGATAGTTGGGAATCCCGGTCTACCCGGCATATCTGTTGGCGGGAAATAGGTGCCTGCATAAAACGGTTTCAAATCAGGGGTGAGGAAAACAGAGTTGGGCCATCCGCCGCGTTGCGTTAGGAGCTGAGTGGCTGTCATATAGATTTCATCGAGATCTGGACGTTCTTCCCGATCAATTTTGATATTGATGAAGTCTTTATTCATCATCTCAGCGATTTCGGGGTTCGAGAAAACCTCCCGCTCCATGACGTGGCACCAGTAGCACGTGGAATAGCCGACAGAGAGAAAAATAAGTTTGTTCTCGCTCTTCGCGCGTTCCAATGCCTCATCATCCCACGGGTACCAATCTACAGGATTATGGGCATGGAGAAGCAGATACGGACTGGTTTCATGGACGAGTCGATTTGTCCACTTCCATGAACCGTCTGGGTTCTTGAGTGCCCCTTCATCGGCACTTGCCATCAATACTATATTGAGAAGGAGAATGCTTCTTAAAAACCATTTCCAGTTGATCTGTTTCATGGCTTTTCCGTTTATGCTTACTGGAAAGACAATTTTCCAGTTTTGTGTCAGCCTGCTACTGCCTCTTTTGCATTAACCGGTTTCTGCGGGGAGCGGTTGAATTCTTGACACGTTAAAAGATAATCATCAACGGATTCTTCAAAGGCAACCCGAATCTCTTCAAGCGTATCACCGTGAAAAGAGACTATATCACGGATACCGACAAGGTCTCCGATGAAACAACCATCTTCTTCACTATAGACAATTTGACCAATATATTCTTTATATGTCATTGTGACCATAATTACCAACCCGACACCACCACATATATAGGATACCACAAAAAATGATGCTTGTCAGATATATTTTTCAACAGCATACAGAATGTTGGTCTACTTCTATTGCACAAGGGCTTGTTGTGCCATAGAACGTCCTTGCTCGGTCAAAACCAGCTGCGCCTCCTCTTGCGAGACACATCGGTTATTCAGTGCGTATCTCACAACTTGATTTGCGAATGCCCGATCCCAACTGAGATGTTCATGAAGGTTCGCTATCGCCGACTCCTCCTCCGCTTCAGGAAGTCCTTCGTGATTCAAAAGATGGATAACCAACATCGTCTGCGCAAACTCCCACCTTTGGCGCGCATGCCGACGCGCAATAGCAATAAGGCCACGGTTCGGAACAAATAGAAAAACCAATCCAAACACGAGAAGCGTCACCGTCGCAATTGATCCTGCTATTGAGACATCAAAGAGATGTGCCAACCAATAGCCACCCACAGCGTTCACACTTCCAATGACGGCACTCAGGACCAGCATACGCGAGAGTCTATCTGTCATAAGGTAAGCAGTGGCAGGTGGTCCAGCAATAAGCGCAACCACCAATATCGAACCAACAGCGTCAAACGCGCCTACAGTCGTTACAGATACCAGCGTCATCAACCCGTAATGAATCAAGGTAGGGGCAAATCCTAACGTAGCCGCTAAACTCGCGTCAAAGGTTGCCAACTTCAATTCTTTATAGAACAACAGAATAAAGACGAGGTTCAGCACAAGAATCCCACCCATCACATAAAGGGAAACGGGACCCAAATTGTATCCGAAAACTTCTAACCGGTTCAGCGGTGCATAAGCGAGTTCACCGAGAAGGACAGCATCCATATCAAGATGAACGTTTCCTGCGAATCGGGAGATTAGGATAACGCCGATGCTGAAAAGCGCGGGAAACGTCAATCCGATTGCCGCATCCTCTTTCACGAGTTTTGTCCGTTGTAGCAGTTCAACGAAGAGGACGGTCAGTACACCCGTCCCCGCAGCAGCAAGGATTAGGAGCGGTGATGATAGGCTCTCTGTGAAAAAAAAGGCGAGTACGATACCCGGAAGAATGGCATGGCTAATGGCATCGCTCATTAGCGTCATCCGCCGCAGGACCAAGTATACACCCGGCAAGGCACATGCCACTGCCGTGACAATCGCAATGAGTTGGATTTCAAGTTGTGCCTGTAACATTCTGTCTCAATCGTTTCCTTGCTGCGGTTGTTTAAACAATCCATCCGTTTCCATTTTCAGACTGCGCCTATTCCGTTGCTGACGCATCCAATCCCACAAAAGCCCACGATTTGCGGCAAAAACGATTGAAAATCCAACGACAACTGTCGCACATAAGACAATCGTTGGACCCGTCGGAATGCGTGCGGCACTACTGCTAATAATCGTTCCGCTCACGCCGGCGAGTGCGCCAAAGCCGCCAGCGAGAAGCATCATGACACTGAGTCTATTCGTCCACTGCCGTGCCGCAACAGCTGGTGCGACCAACATCGCACTCATCAACACGGCACCAACAGCCTGCAAACCGAGAACAATCGCTATAACAAGAAGACTCGTTAAAAGAACATCCAACGCACGGGTTGAGAACCCAAGCGACGCAGCGAAACCTTCATCGAAAACCAGCAATTTTAACTCTTTCCAAAAAACAAGCGTGACGATAATTGCGATACCACCCAGTATGCCTATTGTCAAAACATCGCGCTCCAAAATTGTGGCAGCTTGTCCGAAGAGGAATGTATCCAAACCCGCCTGATTCGCATTGCCGGTACGCTGAATCAGTGTATGTAGCACCAGACCGAACCCGAAAAAGGTAGAAAGCACGATACCGAGTGCGCTATCGTATTTGATACGCGTCAGTCTGACAACACTCATAATCAGCAACGTGCCTAACCATCCCGCAATCGCTGCACCGAGTACCAGAATCAGGGGTGCTTTGCTCCCTGTAAGTAAAAACGCAATAGCAATACCAGGGAGCGCCGCATGTGAGATAGCATCACCCAGAAGACTCTGACGGCGCAAAACGGCATAAGTGCCGAGCGCGCCACTGACTGTCCCAAGCAGTGCAGCACCGACAGCAACAATCATGAGCGTATAATCAAGATGGGTGAGGAGACTCAAATTTTCCATTTTAAGGGTTGTTCGCCATGAATGCCACGCGACCGCCATAAGTTTCACGTAAATTCTCAGGTGTGAACGTCTCAGTAACAGGACCGCTGGCAATCCGACGAATATTCAATAGCATCACCCAGTCGAAATAGTCCGCTACTGTCTGGAGATCGTGATGCACCACAACGACAGTTTTACCGTTTGCTCGAAGTTCTTGAAGTAGGGTTACAATTGCGCGTTCCGTGGTCGCGTCAACACCTTGAAAAGGTTCATCCATCAAATACACTGTGGCATCTTGAACGAGCGCACGCGCGAGAAAGACGCGTTGTTGTTGACCACCGGAGAGTTGGCTGATTTGCCGAGTTGTATACCCCTCCATGCCGACCTTTTCCAATGCGTACATAGCCTGTTCACGCTCCTGTCTTCCGGGCCGGCGTATCCATCCAAGCGCACCGTAGCGTCCCATCATCACGACATCCAAGACGTTCGTTGGAAAATCCCAGTCAACCGTACCCCGCTGTGGCACGTAGCCAACAATCCGCCGCTGCGTTTCATAAGGCTTGTCGTAAATCAGAACGTTGCCCGCTGCAGGACGCACCAAGCCCAAGATTGCCTTAATCAACGTCGTTTTCCCAGCACCGTTGGGGCCAACGATCGATAAAAGCACACCCGGTGGGACATCAAGATCAATATCCCATAAGACCGGTTTATCCTGATAAGCAACCGTTAGATCGGTTACCTCAATGGCTTTGGTTTCAAGTGCTTGCAATTTAGTATCCCGTTGTAGAAGATGAGCTTGCCTTCGATTCCCCTATCAGTGCTTTCACAATTGTATCAATATTGTGGCGAACCATCCCGATATAGGTGCCTTCGGGGGTGCCTTCATTTCCCATAGCGTCGGAGAAAAGTTCTCCACCAATTTCCACATTAAACCCTTTTGATTTCACCGCGGCTTTTACGGCTTCAAGACTGCGTGGAGAGACAGACGATTCGACAAAAATTGCCGGGATGCGTCGCGCTGCGATAAAAGTCGCCAACTCCTGCACATCAGCGATACCCGCCTCTGTTGCGGTACTAATTCCTTGTAGTCCGCGAACCTCAAATCCGTACGCTTTCCCGAAATAGTTAAAAGCGTCGTGTGCCGTGACAAGCACACGTTGCTCCGCTGGCACACGTTCCGCTTGTGCCTTTACATACTCGTGCAGCTCGGCAAGTTTCGCGAAATAACGTTGTGCATTACTCCAATACCCTAAAGTGTTGTCCGGATCAAACTCACTCAGGGCATCGCGAACCTTTCCAACCGCTTTCATCCAAAGCGTCACGTCGAACCACAAATGCGGATCGTATTGTCCCTCAAATTCCGGTGGTGTTAGCAGCAGGCTCCGGTCAACCGCTTCTGTTACAGCAACGGTCTTGGTATTCCCCGACATTTTCGCAAGGATATCCGCCATTTTTGACTCAAGATGCAAGCCGTTATAGAAAATGAGACTTGCCGAACTAAGTTTCTGGACATCACCCGCGCTCGCCTTGTAGAGGTGCGGATCCACGCCAGGTCCCATCAGCCCTATCACCTCAACGTGATCGCCACCAACGTTCTCAACGATATCTGTAATCATCCCTATTGTTGTGACGACGCGGTATTTTCCAGCAACCGAGGCACCGGGTTGTTCCTTTGAATCACAACCGGTGCCTATAAGTAGAACAATCAGGCACAATAAAATGTATAGTCTCTGCATAGCTTTAATTCCCAAAGAAAAAGTGTTCTAACAATTCGCCGACGAGGTATCCAACGCCAGCGACACCGAGTCCCACAACAAACATATCAAACCCACTCCGAATCAAGCCGCGTCCCGTGAAAAGGCTTCTCGCTGCACCGACAGCAAAGTGGGAAAACATCGCAAGCGCGAACGATATCCAAATAGCGAGCAACCCTTCTGTAAACAGGAACGGTGCAACAGGAATAAAAGCACCAATAGCAGTTGCAGATCCCGTAATCCATCCTTCTTTGAAGGGCGTTGTGTGTATTTCACCAATCTTAAGTTCAGCTTGGATCTTCTCCTCTAATGCCCGTTCCGGATCACTCATCACTTCCTGCGCAAGGAGCCGTGCTTGATCTTTTGGGATGCCGCGAGCCTCGTAGATAAGGGCGAGTTCGTCTTCTTCAATATCGGGCATCAGACGGATCTCTTCTCTTTCAACCTCAATCTCGTGTTCATAGACTTCTTGCTCACTCTTGGCGGCGAGGTACCCTGAAGCCCCCATAGACAGAGCGTCCGCTACGGTTCCAACAATGCCTGTTACAAGAATCGTGGAGAGATCCGATGTCGCAGCGATAACGCCAGCGACCAATCCGAAGTTCGCCGTTAAACCGTCGTTAAACCCGTAAACAATATTGCCCAACATACCGCCGGATTCGGTTTTATGCCACGGTTCGTCGCTTGTCCCCGTAAGTTCCTGCAAACTTTCTGTATGAAGCGCAGATTCTCTGGCTAAGTCAAGGGCGGTCTCCTTCGCGTCTGCCAAAGTGCTGTTCCTATGAAGCGTTAGATAGTCTTTGACCTCACTCGCCTCCTCACCGAGCATCCGCGAAAGTGGGAACTCGCTCCCAAAGCGGTGGGCATACCACGCCATCAAACGCGCTTTCATCGTTGGATGGTGTCGCTTGAACTTTATATTATACACCGTGAACATCTCTTCCCAACGTTCGACATGCCGATTCTCCACTTCAGCGAGTCCACTTAATATTTCTTTTCGCTTGGCATCAGGTTCGAGACCGGCGAAAACACCATAAAGGAAACTGGCATCAACTTCATCTTGCAAATGGTGTTTCCATACCTTGATTGTTTGTGCATCGGGTTTTGTTTTTTTCTGATCTTCCATTTTTACGCTCCTCTTAGCAGTTCCACGCGCGCCTTCACAGCGCGCCTACACATTATCTACATCTTGTACATTATCAACAAAAATATGCTTGGCAACTTCACGTCCAATAACCACTTGCTCGCCTCTAACGTCGATAGTAAAGGGGCCCTCAAATGGAGCGACCTCTTTCACATGAAACGCTGTCCCGGGGTAAAGATTAAGACTGCCCAAGTGCCGGAGCATCGCAGGATCGGTATCACTCACTTCAGCAACAACACAAGATTGTCCGTTTTGTAGATCTGTCATCGGAATATGTTCCGTTTGTACCACAACACCGTTTTTATCAGGTATCGGCGCGCCATGCGGATCAGCAGTCGGATAACCGAGAAACTCGTCCATCCGTGCCTCCATGTCTTCCGATATAACGTGTTCCAATTTCTCGGCTTCTTCGTGAACACCGTCCCACGGAAAACCGAGTGCTTTGAACAAATAAAGCTCCAGCAAGCGATGGTGCCTTATGATTTCAAGAGCAATCGATCTTCCAGTATCCGTCAGCGTAACACCTTGATAACGCTCGTGGATGACAAGGTTCATTGTCTTTAACTTTTTGATCATCCCAGTGACAGAGGCTGGTTTGACATTGAGATATGCCGCTAAAATACCAGTCGAAACCTTGCCACCCTTCTCTTGCAACTTATAGATTGACTTGAGGTAGTCCTCAGCCGCATGTGTAAGCATCAATCTTTCCAATCCGCAGGAAAACACGTAATACGTGGAATCCCTATCTTGCGGTATACGGTAGATTCGCAATCTACCTAATTTTAGGCACTATGTGCCAGAATTATTAGAGATACAGAGAAATTAATTTAGGCATACCTAAATTATACACGAATCGACAAAAATAAGTCAAGAAAAATTTTACTTTTTTAACTGCTAAAAAGGCGAGCCCTGAAATCCATGTCTACAAAATAGAGCGATTAAACTTTTCCATTTTGGAAACGTCTTAAATAGGAAATGGAGATGCGAAGAGACCAACTGATTAACGAAGTGCAGGCGTCCATTGAGTGTGGTATGAACATCCCATTGTACAAGACGCAGGCGAGGTTCTCGCCATATCCGCTAATCATAACTTGAAAAATCGTTCGCGAAACCTACGCCGTCGTCCCGTTTTTGGCAACGGATAGTTACCACTAACTCTACCTCAATCAAATTGAAAGGAACACGAATTAATGAAAGGTTTTTACAGGCTCTTTGTTGTGATCACTGCTCTCAGTTGTTGCCTTAACATCGCCTCGGCGCAAAATGAGACAGAATGGATGCCGGACGAAAATTTAAGAACGGCAGTGCGTCAAGCCCTTAACATAGAGGCAAACGGTTCGCTCACACAGCAGGCGATGCAAGCATTAACCATCTTAAATGCTGAAAACAGCGAAATAACGGACATTAAAGGATTAGAACACGCAACCCAGTTAGAAGTTCTAAATCTTAGTGCTAATGAAATTACAACCATCACTCTCCTTGAAGGACTAACGCACCTAACAGAGTTGCGTCTCAATTCTAATCGTATCCAAGATATCACAGTGCTTGAGACATTGGTAAACTTGACCCGGTTAAACCTCGGTTCCAACCAGATTGTCGATATTGCGCCGCTCACGGAATTGATACAAATAACAGATTTAAATCTCCTGAACAATGGTATCAGGGACATCACCCCCCTCACAGAATTGAAAGGCATTATAAGATTAGAACTATCGGGAAATCAAATCTCGGATCTCACACCCCTCGCGGGGCTGACACAAATATTCTCTCTGAATCTATCAGAGAATCAGATTACCGACATTGCACATATCAGTAACTCAGAAGGAATCAGGAGGTTAGACCTCTTTGGAAACCAAATCTCGGATCTCACACCCCTCGCGGATCTGACGCAGATAACATACTTAAACTTGTCAGAGAATCAAATTAGCAATATCGCAGTCCTCACAGGATTAAAGCAGCTCATCAGATTAGAGATTTCAGGAAATCAGATTCAAGATGTAACACCCCTCACAGAATTGACTGAAATAACACACCTCAATCTCAGTGCTAACGAAATTCGTGATATTACTGCCCTCGAGGATTTAACGCGCCTCAGGAGACTCTATCTCAATACGAACCAAATCACGGACGCGGCACCACTCTCAAACTTGGAAAATCTCGAAGTCCTATGGGTATCGGGAAATTCAATCAGCGATCTAATGCCGCTCCGCACGCTACGCCAACTGAATCCAGATGTAACAATAGATATTGAATTTCACCAATTTGTGGATACGACAGGGATTACGATCGCTGTCGAGAAACCTTCTGGTTTAAATCCTAATAATTTCGTCATCCGCCCAGGCGAATTCGTACTTTTAGCACGGACGCGTCAGTCAGGTGTAAATGAAACTGGCGATTTCAAAACCTACCTTTCATATTACTCGGTCGATCAAAATGCCACAAATGCTGATTTTCCAAACCTGACACACTTTTTCCAAAATGGCGGACGGATTGAACTAATTACAGATACCAATCAAAACCCGTTACCTTCCGGTGCAAATCAACCAGCATTTGGTGATCTGATCATCTCTGAAATCATGTGGGGCCTTGATGGCACTTCCACGAATAAACAGTGGATTGAACTTTACAACGCTTCAAAACGGACCTACACTTTCGCCAATGGTAGTTTAAATCTCCGTTTTTCCGACACCTCCGCCAACCCATTACCGAATACAGTGTTTACCCCTTCCTATGACGCTAACAGACAGGTAAAGGTTATTGATCAGATGAGCAACATCAGGACGACCACCAACCGTAAAGACTGGAATCCGCCTGGTCAAAGCGGCAACACTTCACAAAATCGTCCGCTCGTCTCCATGTACCGTGTAATTAATTACGCAATAGGCAGAATTTCTGATGGCAGACTGCCAGACAATTGGCACGCATCAAGTGGACGTGTGAACTTCAACCCACCCAATTATGGCACTCCTGGAGCAGAACACCTGCCGCCATCTCCAACCGTTCTTATTGATGTGTCGGAACGTCCACCAATGTTTTGGGTAAATGCCAGGACAGGCACACTCCATCGTTTGACGGAAAACAGAGTAGAGCAGATTTTCCCAACTGTCCAAAACGCCACCAGTATTTTTGTGGATACAGCGAATGGTAAAATCTATTGGACAGAAAAGATTAGCAACACGCGGGGGAAGATCCAACGTGCCAATATGGACGGTTCAAACATTGAAGTCGTTAAGCGATTAACGAGTATCGTCAAAAGTATTGCGATTGACACCACAAAAGGCAAGATTTATGTGACGAATACTTGGGGTAAAATACAACGCCTCAATTTAGACGGTTCAAACTTCCAACCGAATTTCATCACCGGCTCAAATTCGCCAGACAATATTACTATAGATACAGAAAATAGCAGAATCTACTGGTCGGATGGAGCGAACCTCAAGCGAGCGAACCTTAACGGTTCAAACCCACAAAATATCGCCAAAGGATCTGGCACCCTCACAGGCATCGCTATTGCCGGTGGCAAGGTCTACTGGACAGAAATGCTGAACGTAACCATAAATGTAAATAGCGGAAGAATTCGACGCGCTAACCCCAATGGATCAAACGTTGAGAGACTTGTTACAATAAACACATCAGTTCCTCTCGGCATCGCTGTTGACTTTGGGGCGCGTAAACTCTACTGGACGAATTCCAATGGAAAAGTGCAACGCGCAGATCTCAATGGGTCAAATGCAGAATCTGTTATCACTGGGTTGGGAACACCTGAAGGCTTCAGCACGGTAGCATTGCCCGAACTCATATACACCCCGACGGGGACGGCTGTTGGAAGTCCAGCAATCTATTGGGCAGATAAACAGGCATCCGCAATCCGACGCGTCAATATTAATAACTTGAACGTTGAAGACATCATCACCAATGTGCCAGATTCATCGGCAATCGCTCTGGATTTAACGAGAGGTCAGGTTTATTGGACAGAAACCGACACAGGTAAAATCCGACGCGCAAATCTTAACGGTTCAAACGTTCAAGACCTTATCACAGGATTGACGGGCCCGTTGTCAATTGCTCTGGACTTGGTTAAAGGCAAAATTTATTGGACGGACCAAGGCTGGGATCGCTTCACAGGTGCCATTACGGAAAGTAAAGTCCAACGCGCCAACCTCAACGGTTCAAATGTACAGGACATCGTCACAGGATTGGGAACTGTAGAGGGTATCGCCCTCGACACCTCCATGGGCAAGGTGTACTGGACAGACGCAGAAGTGGGGACTATCCAACGCGCCAACCTCAACGGTTCAAACGTCGAAGACCTTGTCAACGGCACGCACACGCCAAGCGATATCGCCTTGGATACTGCAGGTGGTAAAATGTACTGGGCTGACTACGAGGAGAAACAAATCTCGCGAGCGAACCTTAACGGATCCAATGTTGAGACCCTCGTCACCGGATTAGCGGGACCGTCAAACATAGTTTTAGACACAGCAAGACGCAAGATTTACTGGACGGATCAGGTATGGAACCCTGTTACAGGGAGCATCACCAAAAGCAGCATCCAGCGAGCGAATCTTGACGGATCGAATGTCCAAGAAATCTTCACCGGATCTGGCGAAGCTGCTGGTATCGCCCTCGGCACATCACAAACATTTGTGGGCACTTCAGCAACCCGTTCTGCTTCGGACATAAACGCCGATGGCAAAGTTAACAACACAGACTTGATGTTAGTGGCAGCAGCCTTGGGACAAAACACACCCGTCAACTCACGTGTCGATGTCAACGGAGATGGCACTGTTAATGCTGCAGACCTGATTGTTGTAATATCGGATCTCGACGACGCTGTGAATCCTGCGGCACCAGAGATTGGTGGCAAATTAACAGCCGTTGACCGTGCTCTGATTCAAGCAGAAATTCGCAGCTTACAGTTGGAAGATGACGGTTCACTGAAATACCAAAAGGTGCTTGCGTTTCTCCAAAGTCTTTTAGCATCAGCAACACCACAGGAAACACGACTCCTCGCGAATTATCCAAATCCGTTCAACCCCGAAACATGGATTCCATACCAGTTAGCGACTGGTACGGATGTGCAGATTCTCATTTACGACGCAAAGGGGACGCTTATCCGGCAACTGGCACTTGGATATCAGCCCGAGGGCTACTACACCGAGCGGAACAGTGCTGCGTATTGGGACGGTCGGAACGCTTTAGGTGAGCGTGTCGCAAGCGGTATCTATTTTTACCAGTTACGAACAAACGAGACATTCGCATTACGGAAAATGCTAATCCTGAAATAGCAAAATAGTTATCAGTTGTCAGTCGTCAGTTAACAGTCATTCGTAACAATCTTCCCCAACTTGGCATCCGCCAAGAAGTCGTGGACTGTTAGGGATAGCCTCCTAACCGATAACCGATAACTGATAACCCTCTACACAAATTCGTTGAACACCTTCACAGGTTTCCCCGTCTCAATGGATTCCCACGCTGCTGCACCGACGGCGATAGACTTCGCACCATCAATCACATTCGGCGAGGGTTCTAAATCTTCCTCCAGACACTGCTGAAAATGCCGCATATATCGGATCACTGTTTGTCCGTGTCCATAAACACTTGTATCTGTCTCCGGTGGACATGTCACTTCAAAGGGCTCTCCGGTGGACATTTTATCGAGCATCAACTTAACGTGTCCTTCTTCGTTGTCCGTAAAGTCCCCAATTATTGTTCCTTTACTTCCGAAAACGGAGAGCTGCATCATCGGCATCGGAGGATGGACGATATCGTAAAGCCCCATCGCTCTCGCAATCTGCCCGCTCTTAAATTTCAGGTTAAGAAAGAAATTGTTCTTTATCGGGTATTCCGGCGTGAGTAGACCTTTAGTGCCGTAGGCATGTACCTCATCTACATCACCGAGAAGACAGCGCAATATGTCAACAGGATGCACAACACCGCCGAACATCAAATCTTGAGGTTCATGGAGCCGCCACGGTGTAAACGCATAGACCTCGCGCATGTCGTGAACATAATAGGCATCCGCCATCATGATGTCGCCTAAATCGCCATCGTCAAAGAACCGTTTCATTGTCAAAAACTGGAGATCAAACCGCATCGTTTGCCCAACGAGGAATTTGACTTTGTGTTCGCGTACCAGATCTACCAACTGTTGCGCATCGGCTAATGTGGTCACCATCGGTTTCGTACAAATGATATGTTTCCCAGCTTCAATCGCCGCGACACAGTGTTCAGCATGCAAGTGGTCAGGAGAATAGATTGCGATAACAGAAATATCCTCGCGTTGCACCAGTTCCCGGTAATCCGTCGTCCAAAAATCCACACCAATCTGCTTTGCATAGTTTTCCAAAACATCTGCCCGCTTTGCACAGATACCGCGGAGTTCATATTTCAGGTCCGGTACATCCTTTAAAAGTGTCGCCGTTGAACCCATATTCGTCGGATTCATCCCAATAACGCCCAATCCTATTGCCATTTTTATCTCCTCTCTCAATTAGTTGACGTGCTGTAATTCTATCACAACTATTTTTTCCCATCAAGCACTCGGCTCATTTTCCGCAGTGCCACTCAACTTTTCAATAATTCATAGAGGGATGCCCGAACTTGTTCGGGACACGACGTGCAACTCCGAATAAGAATGTTCTACAAGGAACGGATTGGGTTCAAACGGATAAAACCGTTGCTTTCCCAACCTTTTTCATGTAGAATTAAAAGAAACACCTACATTGGAGACACAATGGCACAATCAGAAACAACGGGCGTTACCGGTTTCGAGACGCAACGGACTGACTTGAAACCTGTATACAGATGGATTTTCGAGTTGGGCTCCGTCTGCCTTGTCCTTTTTTATCTTTATAGTGCAGGCTTTGGCAGTGCCAGTGAGCAATATCATATCGGCTTCTATCTCCTTGTGACCTACCTCCTCATTGGGTTTCTCTACCGATGCCGACAGACCTCCCCAGTCCACCGTCCATCTGTTTTAGACATGGGACTCGTCGCATGTAGCATCTTCACGATCGGATACTGGATCGTGGAATATCCCGAACTGGCAACCCGTGCGGGCAATTACAATCAACTCGATATTTTTGTGGGTGCTATCGCTATAGTAATTAGTTTTGAGGTAAGCCGCAGAACAGTCGGTTGGGCACTGCCTATCATTGCCGTCATTGGCATTCTATATGCCCTTGTGGGCCGCTCTATGCCTGATGCCATTGCGCACAAGGGTTTTTCGATGCGTCGAATTGTTGAGCACTGTTTTTTCAATCAGGCGGGTGTTTTCGGCATCATGGCAAATGTGATGGCGACGTACGTCATTCTCTTTATCTTCTTCGGAGCGTTTCTGGAGAAATCAGGGGTTGGACAATTCTTTATCAATCTACCGATGTCGATAGCCGGACGTTCAACAGGCGGTGCAGCAAAAGTCTCGGTTATGACTTCAGGTTTTTTCGGCTCTGTTGCGGGAAGCGCAATCGCAAACACAGTAGCCACCGGAACATTCACGATCCCATTAATGAAACGCACAGGATTCCGCCCGCATATCGCTGGTGCTGTTGAGGCTTCCGCTTCTGTAGGTGGGCAATTCTTACCGCCAGTGATGGGCGCGGGCGCGTTTCTGATAGCAGAACGAACAGGGTTGCCCTATAGCCAAATCGCGCTCTTATCTATCGTGCCAGCAGTTCTCTATTTCCTATCTGTCTGGGTGATGGTTCATTGTGAAGCGAAAAAAGAGGGACTCGAACGGATATCGGCAGCAGAAACACCTAAATTCTTATCTCTGATTAAAAGTGGGTGGTTTTACCTATTACCGTTGATTACGCTGATTGGGATGCTCATCGCAGGGTATACCGCCTATAAAGCAGCGTTCTTCGCGATACTCGTCACGATTGCGGTAAGCTACTTCCGTCCAGAGACCCGCTTAACACCAAAACGGATCTGGGAGGCGATGGTGAGTGGTGCAAAGAATTCGCTTGCGATTGGTGGCGCAGTCGGCACGATTGGTATCATCGTTGCCGTTATTGACTTGACGGGTTTGGGACGGATATTCCCGGAATTGGTGCTAACAGTCGCCGGAAGCAACAAGGCTATCGCAATACTATTCCTCGCCGCTGCTTCTTTAGTCCTCGGTATGGGGATCCCTGTCACCGCTGCCTATCTAATCACTTCTGAACTCGCAGTGCCGATCCTGACGACCCCTGAAATGGGCATATCCATCATTGCGGCACACCTGATTATCTTCTGGCTGAGTCAAGACTCAAACATCACACCGCCGGTCGCATTAGGTGCTTACGCTGGGGCCGCCATCGCACGTGCCGATCCATGGAAAACAGGATGGGCATGTTTCAAGTTCGCCAAACTGCTCTACATCATGCCCCTGCTATTTGCGTATACGCATATCCTATTCACAGACGGCACACCGCTTGAATACGCGTTGTCCGTGGTAAGTGCTGTTGTCGGGACGATTGTCTTCTCAATGGTTACAATGGGTTACTTCGTCCGAAAGACACACTGGTACGAGTGGATAGTGCTTGCGATTGCGGCGTTCCTTGCGTACATCTACAACATCTGGACGTTCACCATTGCGATTGTGCTCATTGTGGTTGTGTACATCCTTCAGAAACGTTCAGAAGTGTAGCAAGCGATTTTAGGGCGTGTCAACAATTTCTTGAAGCCTTTGTAAGATCGCATCGGCAGCCTCTCGCGTGCGTTGTTGGTTGAACTGCTCCGCTGCCTGTCCGGCGCGGAAGGTGTTTCCTCGGTAGTAACGCCAGAAAACAAGTCCTCCCCATAACAGCGCATCCGAATAGTATCCATCCAACGCTGCATCAACTGTGAGGAAGCCAGCTGCGCCATTTAGGAACAATGCGTTTAAACCGCCTCGCCAATTGCCAGCATAGACCTGTCCAGCACCAGGAAGGATTGTCGATAATATCCTTGCGACGCTGCCAGATTTTTGTGGCGTATGAATCGCTGCATCAAAAAGTTCATCCAACCTCTCGTCAGTCCCCCAGTTTTTCAGGACTTCCCGTGCCTCATCCCATCGAAACTGGTAGATATAGGCAACCGCTCTCAACAATAACGCCCTACGGTAAAGCAACGCAGATGGACTCCGTAGTGTCACCTTAATCAATTCCAATTGGGCAAGATCGTAATCTTGCATGGCGATTAGCGTTACAGCGAGTGTCAACTGATATTCCGATTTCGATGCGTCATCTGTAGCGTGATGTACTGCTATCCGAAGGGTAGTGATTGCCTCCGTCCATAAGCCTTGTCCTCTGTAGGCGAGTCCGATGTTGTGATACACCTCCCCGATACGTTCATCATCTGGATGGAAAAAGAGAAAGCGTTTATATTCAGTAACCGCAGCATCATAATTGCCCTGTGTGAAGAGGCGTTCACCAAGGGCCAGTGGACGCGCCTCTATTGTTATCGTAAAACTGCAGAAAAACAGAAGTGAAGTAATCAGGAAAAGAGATATAGAACGACTTAAAATCCTGGACACTCGGAATGTCCCTCCATAGTCTGATAGAAAGTAGCATTGCAAACCGAACCAGCGGAAACCAGTATATCCGCCTTCACAAGGCATGTCAAGCCGAATTCGTCTTTATGTTCTCAGAAACGAACCTTTTTCAAATCTATATGTCTAATTTCATAAATCAATTTAAATTGTATGTCGCTTTTAATTAAACATATCTTTTCTAAAGAACGGAAATTTCCCATCATGAAAATAGATACAATCAACAAGCGACGGAGAACCTGCGTTAACACACGCATGAAATCACTCTTCGTTGCACAAAATGCCAAACCCGAAAACCTAAAAGAAATCAACCTCGCACGACTTTCCGCATTCCAACGCGGACTCCTCGTTATGGACGGGACAGTTACGCGGTTTATCGAAGCCTATACACTCACACCGGTGGAGGTCGTGCTACTACAACAGACGAAACAGAGACTCACTACCGAACACTCTTGGCTTCAACTACCCGCTGGAGTAGAGATTATTTCACGCCAAGTCGTCCTCCAAACCTACTCACAAGACAAATCATCTCCGATAATTCACACTTACGCAACTTCACTCATTGCCCCGCATCGTCTCCCGCAATCCCTTTTAGATGGGTTAACAACCGACAAACAGGGATTGGGTGGACTTTTGCGGGGCAGTGGTTTAGAGACCCGGCGTGAGCTGCTCTGGTGCGGTATCGAGACCTTAATGGATTTACCGTCCGCTGTCGCACACCTCGAAGGCGAGACGTTTATCAGTCGTGCCTATCGGATGTTCGCGAATCAAGAACCGATCATGCTGATTAACGAGAAGTTCCCACTGTGATGGTTATCAGTGGTCAGTCCTCAGCTGTCAGTGAAAGACCACTCTAATTGCACAGAGCTGCCGCTAACCGATAACCAATAACCGATAACTAACAACCCTTAAGAAAGGAGAATATATCTGATGAAGTTTCGGATTCCGAGCATCATACTCGGAATACTATTATTAGCCATATCATTCTGCTTTGGACACGGTGATAGAGAGGTTGCAGAAGATATAGCAGAAAAGACAGCAGAGATCGCCGAAATCTCTACAAAACCCTCAATTGTGGCTTTGGCGAACGCCATGAAAAGTTTTCGCGCATCGCTGAGCAGCGAACTTCTTGACGCAGCTTCCTTCCCGCTCGGACATAAAGAATCTTATTCGTGGACGAATACACCACCGGGTAGAAACAGCGATCGCGGCGGCATCCGTTTCGGTGAGTTGTCCGTAGATCAACTAACGCTTTTCTATTACGTTTTAGATGCATTCCTAAGTGACGACGGTTATACCAAAGTTTCTCTCATTACAAAAGATGTTGAAACGTATCTCAATAAAATCAGACCTGGGATGTGGGACCCAAATCGCTATCACATCGCACTATTCGGTAACCCAGAGACAGACGGATCTTGGGGGTTTCAGTTGGATGGACACCATTTGGCACTCAACTTTTTGGTGCATGGTGATGAAGTCTCGATTGTCCCTGCCTTCATCGGAACGGAACCGGCAACTGTCAACGGAACTGTCGTACTTGATGGCGAAAGAACCAACGCCTTCGCGTTAATGCACAGCTTCAACGCAAGCCAGCGAGAGAAAGCCATTCAAACGGGTCGCCGTAGACTCCAAGTCGGTCCCGGTAGATCTACAGATACTTTCCTGAATTACGACTATTCCGATTTCGTCGGTGTTGGTCTGAAGGCTTCAGAGATGAATGATACCCAGAAACAGAACCTACGGAACCTGATTAAAACGTACGTCTACAACCTTGAAACCGAGTTTGCGGATGTCTGGATGACGGATGTTGATGCCGGACTCGACGATACCTATTTCGTCTGGATCGGCGGCACGACTATCAACGATCCGATTTACTACCGCGTTTTTAACCCCGCTGTCTGGATTGAATTCAATAACGAAGGCGGTGTCGGCACAAGACGCGGGCGCGGCGGTAGAGACGGACGGGACGGTGGATCTCGTGGTGACGGTTTAGATCACATCCATTCTATAACCCGATCGCCGAACGGAAAAGACTACGGCATTTTTGCCTTGAATCACGGTCCCAAGACACTCTTGGAACATTATGCCCTTGAAGACCATCACAAAACGAGTGACAAGCTGTTCGACTACAGTATCGCCAATCTGAAAAACATAGAAAATAGGGAGACCCACTAATGTTAGACCAAATCATCAAAGAGGTTGAGGAACAGTGTCGGGCGGAACGTGTCCCCATGTTAGGACCCGACAAGGCGAAATTGCTCGCCAGTTGTGTTGAAAACGCAAAACCGTCCCTGATTGTAGAGTGTGGGACTGCCATCGGTTATTCTGGACTTTGGATGTTACGTGTGTTAAAATCATTAGGCGCGGGACGTTTGATAACAGTGGAAATAGAGGATGTCAATGCCCAGCGGGCACGCGCACATTTTGAGAAAGCAGGCGTAGCAGATATTGTGGACTCCCGTATCGGCGACGCTGCAGAAGTCCTCGAAACCATCCAAGAACCTGTCGATTTCCTGTTTCTTGATAACAACAAAGACGGGTATTTCGCTTGTTTTCAAGCCATTGAATCTCGATTAACCAATCCCGCAACACTTGTCGCTGATAACGTCGGTAGACCAGAGCCGATGGCAGCCTATTTGGAGCATGTCCGTTCTCATTACGACTCTGAAACACACTGGTTTGAAAGCCGGCGACGGCCGGGTAGACGGGACGGCATGGAAGTCAGCATCTATCGTCGCTGATGGAAGCGGAGGAAGTGGATAGCGGGTCTTGGACCCGCCTTTTATACATAAACTTTAAAAAGGAGGCACCAACCCGTATGAAATTTTTAACTACTAACTTTCAGTATGGATCCTGTCTGAGAAGCCTCAATTTTTTTATTTTCCTCTGGGTGTGCGTGCTATTCGTGCCACACAGTGTCAACGCCCAGACCGAACGAGAGTTACCGCGCATGTCCGCACACCGCATTTCCGAGGAAATTAGAGTTGACGGAATTCTTGACGAACCCGTTTGGCAGACCGTAGAACCGATCCGTCAACTATACCAGATTCAACCCGATCAAGGCGAACCGGCAACAGAAGATTCCGAAATACGCATTATGTATGATGACAAGAAACTGTACTTCGGATTTATATTCTACGATTCAGAAATGGATAAGGTCGTTGCCAACGATATGCGACGGGATTCTCCAGGTTTGCGCTCTAATGACTACGGGTTTCTGTTGTTAGACACTTACAACGATCGGCGAAATGCCGTTTTCTTTCGTTTCACGCCAGTAGGTGGAGTCGAGGACACAGCGGTATCCAATAGCGGCGGTAGTCTCAACCAAAGTTGGGATATTGTTTTTGAGTGCCGCTGCAGAATTAATGAAGACAATTGGACAGCAGAAATTGCCATTCCGTTCAGCCAACTCCGTTTTGAACGTAGCGACGTGATGAACTGGGGGATAAATTTCGGACGCGAAATCGCACGTAAGCAAGAGATTGATGCGTGGAATGAGGCTCCTAAGACCTACGGTGGATTGGCAAAGTATCGCACCGCCTATTTCGGCACGCTTGAAGGAATAGAGGGCATCACACCGTCAAGAAATCTGGAATTGCTACCGTACCTACTGCCGGGGGCAAGTTATACATCGGGAGTTGACGGAAGGGAAGATGGCTTGGACGTTAAGTACGGCGAAGTTCAGATCCATCGTGGCGATGCATTTGCGTCTTTTAAGGGTGGCTTGGACCTTAAATATGGCGTAACCCCAAACCTAACTGCCGATGTAACGTTCAACACCGATTTCGCTCAGGTGGAAGCAGACCAGGAACAGGTGAACCTCACGCGCTTCAGCCTCTTTTTTCCAGAACAGCGCCCATTTTTCTTAGAAGGTGCCAGTATTTTTGATGTCGGTATCCCACGTCCGAGTTTCCAAAGGCCTCCCCCTTTACTGCTCTTTTACAGCCGTCGTATCGGACTCGCAAAGGGAAACGCAATCCCGATTCTCGGCGGTGGCAAAATGACGGGAAAAATTGGACCTTATGACATAGGAATTCTAAATGTCCTGACAAACGAGTTTAAGGATGACGAATTTCAGATAGGTCAACCCCCCGTTGACGAACCTCGCACGAATTACTCGGTAATGCGGGTGAATCGAGACATTTTAGACGGATCAACTGTCGGTGGCATCGTTATCCATAAGCAAGATGCTGATGCATACAATAACACAGCGGGACTTGACTTCTCCTATCGTCCGACGCGGGAGATTAACATCCAAGGGTTGGGGGCGCGCACCTTTGAAACGGATGTCTCTGGAAATAGCAACGCTTTCTTTATCGGCGGGGATTGGCGAACGAACCTCTTTCGACTCGACGCTTCATACACAGACATCGGTGAAGATTTCAACCCGGAAGTCGGCTATATTCAACGTAGGGATGTCCGTCGCTTTAGCGGCGGTGGAAGTTATACGCCGTGGCCCGATAAATTTGGCATTCGCGAGATTCAGATTGGACCAGATATCGATCTCGTCCTCACCCAAGCAAACGAGTTGGAAACCCAAGAAATAACGTTTGAGACAGAATTCGATTTTGTAACAGGCGACGACATTGGGTTTGAAGTTAAGAATACAACAGAAAATCTTGATCGTGGTTTTCGGATTCAAGGGATCGAGATTCCGGCAGATGATTACAATTTCACTTCATTTCAAACCTCAATTCGTAGTAGCAGCAGCCGGATGATCGGTGGGGAACTGCGTGTGGAATTCGGTGAGTTTTACAGCGGAACGAGACGCGGTTTCTCAATAGATGCAACCGCCAGACCGACCGCCAAATTGAGTATAGAACCCTTCATCGAATTCAACCGAATTACGCTATCCGGTGAAGAATTCGATGCCAATGCTTTCGGTGGACGCGTCAGTTACTCCTTTTCGACGACACTTTTCACAAAGTTGTTCACACAATGGAGTACGGACAGAGACGTACTCTCAGCGAATTTCCTGGTTAACTACATCTACCGTCCCGGTAGCGACCTTTATTTCGTCTTTGATCAGAATTATGACACCCGTGATGGTGGGTTCAAACTTCTCGGTTGGACGGTTGTCGGGAAATTGACCTACTGGTGGAATCGTTAATACTTTCTAAACTGAACGGAGAAGTTCTTTCAATGAAAAGAAAATTTATGATAAAATCAAACAAACCTTTGTTTTTTTATTCGGGCTGGCTATTCGCTGCCCTACTCACTTTCAATTTGATACATAACGCTACAGCTGAAAACTGGATCCAAAAAGCAGACATGCCTATTCCGAGACTTTTTTTCTCCGTATCTGCTGTTGATAACCAACTCTACACTATCGGCGGAATGCTCGCTGAACCCATTGGCTTTGTTGATGCTTATGACCCGGATGCGGACAAATGGGTTCAGAAAGCGAGTCTACCAGCGGGACGCGCTGGTGTTGTAACCTGTGTTGTCGGTGGGAAGATCTATGCTATCGGCGGGTGGAACGGACAATCTCCAGCCCTTGGAAGCGTTGAAGAATACGATCCAGCAACCGATACATGGACACAAAAGGCAGATATGCCTACACCTCGATCCTTTTTTACCGCGACTGCTGTAGGTGGCAAAATTTACGCCATTGGTGGTGTCGCGCAAAATGTCGGGCCCATATTGCCGACCATTGAAGAATATGATCCAGCAAACGATACATGGACACAAAAGGCAGATATGCCCACACCCCGCTCAGGGATGGCCGCCGCGAGCATTGAGGGAAAAATATATCTCATTGGCGGAACACCGGCCGTGCAAGGCCCCGTGCTCACAACGGTTCAAGAATACGATCCTAACTCAGAAACGTGGACAGAGAAAGCAGATATACCTACACCCCGAACGGCTTTGGCTCTGGGCGTTGTGGCTGGGAAAATTTACGCCGTTGGGGGGACCTCCAGTGTGCAAGGGCCTGGACTAACAACCGTTGAAATATACGATCCCGACACGGACACATGGACAGAAACTTCCGAGATGCCAACGGCGAGAGTTTTCTTGGGAGTTGGTACTATTACGAATAAAATCTATGCTGTTGGCGGGGTTGCAGAAGGATTGGGGCCCGCGATTCTTCCAACCGTTGAGCAATTCGCTCCGAGCGGTCTGAGCGTAGCAGCATTGGATAGATTTCGCACAGTCTGGGGGAAAATTAAGAAAGCGGATTAACATTACTATAGAATACCGCGATTAGCGGAAATTTTCTTATCTTCAACCAAAATTGGGATATATTCGTCTAAAATCTTGTAAGTCGTAACCTGTGCTAATGAGCAACGATTGAAATGGGATGCAGCGTGATGCCAGAGGATATCACGAGACTTTTCGCATCACTATTAAGTTGAAATCAGTAGATTTTGCCACTGGCAATTTCCCTATAAGGAGTTGTAAAATGCGAACTTTAGTCTATTCACTCCTCATCTTAACAGTATGTGTCGGAAGCATATACGCTGAACTACCGAAAGATATTGTGTTCCTTGCCACATTCGACGAGGGGAAAGGAGATGCCCTCACCGACCTCTCAGGCAATGGAAATGATGGGACTGTTGATGGAAAAGCAGATTGGATTGATGGCGAGTTTGAGAAAGGTTTTAATTTTGACGGTAAGACGTTTATTACAGTCGAAAACGCGGCACCTCTAAAGGAACTCTCGCATCCTATGAGTGTCGGGGCATGGATAAATCCTGATGGAATTACCAATTGGCAGAATATCGTGGAGATGGACGGCGGAGCCGGGTGGAAATTTGGGTTTCACGGTTCAAAGAGGGTCGTCTGGACAACGTATCATGTCAAAGACTTTATTGGGCAAACCACGATTGCTGAAGGCGAATGGAGTCACGTCGCCGCAACTTGGGATGGCAAAGAAGCGATTATTTATATCAACGGCGAAGAAGACGACGGGGGTCCAATTGCTGGCGGCGGGGTCATTGATGTTTCTGGAGAACCCAGCCTTGACATCGGATATCGGCGGACTTCTAGCTCATCTCATTTTATTGGCGGTATGGACGAACTCTGGGTTTCTAATGAGGTGAAGTCTCAAAAGGAAATTCAGGAATTTATGAATTCTGGGTTTAACACAATTCTCGCTGTAGATCCGGCACATAAACTCGCGGTGACATGGGGAAAACTCAAAGCCAATTGAGGTACGTCCCCGAACCAACTACTAAAACCGAGGCATGCGCGATACAGGGCATCGCGTATGCCAATATTGAATTGACTGACTTACTGTGCCCATGGTCTTGCCTGCTTGATGGAGAGCTTACCCTCACTGGTAATCTTGAACTCAATTTCCATGGCGAATTTATCTGTTCTTAAATCCGGTGGATAGAGACGACTGAACTTATTATGTATCGTGCCGAGATAGAGATTCAGTTGGCGTAAGTACTCATCCTTCAAGATGCGTGCGCCATCGGTCGTCCGATTAGACGTAGTTACAACCCTATAGTCATTGCTGTCCCACCAATCCAACAAGATCTCCTCTGGAATAGACTGTTCTTCAGGATTCGTCACCAGGTCCTCACCGACTTGGGTGTTGAGATAATAATTTCCTACTGTTTGATAGACAACGTCATCGGTTACAGCAACCCCATTCGCCAACTCCTTTGAGAAGTTGGGATGGACAAGTACCCCCATAGCGGTTGTCAGGTGGTCGATGCGATAGAAATCACGCGCCTCGAACGCTCGGAAATTCCAGAGGCTTCCAAATACCTGCTTAACCGATTTTGACAGATGCCCCTCGTTCGGGTAATGCGTGTAGGAGTCGTATAACCCCGCGCCACTGAAGCCGGGGAGGTCTTCGTTGTTCGTGCTGGAACGGCATCGGAGAGGCGTGCCTTCTGGAAATGCGTTATGTAATTCTGAAAGGGCATTCATCATCCATACCGGCATCTCACCTGCTTCGATTTCATCTCTGAGTTTTTTCAATTCAGATGCCTTCGTGTCCTGTGAATTCCGAAATGCTGAATCTTTGAGCAACGCCTCAATTTTCGCATAGAAGCCGTTATGCTTCATAAATTCATCATAGAAATAGAAGGGTATCCCGAACCCATCTGGCACAGTTCCATCAGGAAATCCGAATGTACGAAGGGTCGCCAAATTCGTCGTTTTTACGCCAAAACTCGAAGAATCTGCGAATTCAATGTCATCAAGGGGCGAAATCTTTTTAGTAGATAGATCACGTTCAGGCGTTTGTGTTTTAGAGGGACGCAGATCAGCGAAGTGGGTTTCTACTTCTTTAAGCGTCGCTTCCCTAATTTCAAAACCATCGTGGTTGACCTTGTAGTAAACGTATTTGCCGATGAGCGGTGCAATGGCGTTATTCTCCCACGCTTTGTCTATGAAGGCGTTGGGGACCTTATCCTGAATTGCACGGAGGTTAACGTGTGAAAGCGGCGTTTGCCGAACACCCGTGATAACACCAGCAACGCGTGGCATCTCGTTTGGCAAAGTTTTGCAGATAACGATGTCTCGAACTACAGGACGCTCATCTATCTCCAATACACGCAGCCGACCGAATGACGCTGCCTGATTCAGTGGCAGATAGCCGATATTGGCATAGAGATCGTCCTCAAAATAGACAGGGAACTCCGCTGCGTCATAGAGTGCTTTTTCGCGATTATAAATACCGATGGCACCCCACAATGGACAATAACCGAGTCGATTTTTTAGGATTGGCATCTTTGCTACGAGAAGATCGTGGGCAAGCTTGATTTCTTCAAACGGAAAGGCATCGTTCGGATTAAATTCAAATGTATAAACACCGGGTTCACCGTTTGGTGCCGTGAAAAGTGGGCGATAACTCAGCACACCTCGCATTTGTCCTTGACCGCGGCCCAACCCGGCAGCATCCATAAAGCTCCCGTGGGAGCGATGCGTCTCCGTATTCATGAAATAGAGTTGCGGATTTTCCGTATGCGTTCTTTCAATCTGGAATTTTACGAATTCGATACCAGTAAGTTGCGTGTCAATACGAACATCTGTTCCCTGATACGACAGTTTTTCAAATGTCTCACGGTCGGGAACCGTGGCTGCGCCATCCCTAAACTGAACCTGCTCAGGATCCAAGCGGGGTCCTGAAGGTACTCTGGAGCGTCGTCTTCCGAATCCACCCCTTCCGCGGGATCTACCTTGCTGACCACTTTGCATCTCCCGGATCTGGCTCTCACTGAATTGGGTGCCTCTGGCATCTTCGAGCCGCATGACTCTAATCATGAGTGCCTTTTCAGCCTCACTGAGCTCGTCATTCTTGTCAAGATCAAATCGCTTCTCGTCTACCGAAAGATTATTTTGTGTCCAAGTATTTAGCACGACTATCGTTGAAAATATCAGCGTGCAAGCGTAAAGTGCTACGATAACATATTTCTGTTTCATCTGTCTCCTCACTAATCGTTAGAAGTTTTCGCTATATCTTCCGCTATTAGATTAGGCAGATAAGTACTGAATTTGTTCAAAAAAAATAGAGAGAACTCATACTCCAGATTCAATAATAAGATAACTAACGCTTTTTGCTTCCATCTCAATTGGGATCTCAACGTTGTAATTCCGGTCAATTTTGTACCGTTTAGGTGCTCCTTCTTCTTGGCGAATCTCGGCAACTTCAGATAATCCAGTATAATAGACGGGTAATTTCAAAGTGATCTGTTTCACCGTCCGTGTAGGATTATAGAGCATCGCGAGTCCACAAGGTGTGATCAGCGGATTAACGTGAAGCATACAATCAATGGAGCATCCATCTGGACGGCGTACGTGAATCAGGTCAGAATCCAATATTAGACGATACTGTTTATAGAAGTCAACCCACTTCTTAACGACAACCTTGGTCTGTTCAGTGTCAAAAAGCCGGGGACCGCGATAGCACGCCATCACGCCACTGCCGAAGTTCTGTGCTAAATGCGATTCATAATCATCAAGATGATCACAAAGGGGCTCAAATGTCGCGGCTGCCCCGCCGCCATGATACTCCACCAAGGGGACGAACATCCAACCCATACTCGGTGTCTTTTCATAAGTTCCATCGTAGATATTCTGCCGGGCAATTAGAATTTGCCGCTCGCGAGGTAAGCTGAAATTCGTCTCGCGATAGCCCATACCGCATTTGTTTGAACCGTTGAGGTAATACCAATCTGGTGAATTGATATAGATACCGCGTTTTCGGCATTCATGGTAAAAATGTACACACGCTTCCCACTGGCGCAACTGTGAATCTGCTAAACTGTCATGATGTTCGTGCGTCTTTGCAGCACAAACATCACCATGATAGGGACCATCAGTCTCTATGACATCCATTCCGGTTGCGTCTATGAAATTCAGCACTCGCTGGGAATAGCCGTCTGCCCATCCACTGGCAAGACACGCACTCTGTCCAAACCGACTTCCGGGCTGCCCTGTGTCTGGATCAATACAGTTGAAGTCTTCACCCGCATTCCGCGAAGCACACATCAGGGTATAACCACCGAGTTGAATCCCTTTGCTGTGTGCATAGTCGGTTAATCCTTTCATTGTGGTAATGTATTCTGGGTCTTCGCTTTCAATATTGAATCCACTCCCAAAGGTCATAATCACCATTTCAAATCCGACTTCGGCACACTGATCTATCGCCAAACGTACCGCGTTCGGTTCGGCACTCCGAACGTGCATGAGAATCGGATTCTCCGTGACCTGTGGTGCCAGTGCGCGATACATCTTACGACGTGCGAGTCCTTTTCGTTCACGATCGTCACTATCGTGCAGAATCTCGAAGGTGCGAAAACTCCTGAAAGTTTCTCCCGGTTGCAGAGATACCCCCGGACCGAGTGGATAGCGACTTGTCATCAAGAGTGGCATCTGATAATGGTAATCAACCTGTGTCTTGTAATCCGCATCCGGTCCCCAGTGTGTCGTTTCCATTCCACTGAAGGCATAATCACTCTCGACATGTAACCGATGCTTCTCCTGCTCATTGACAGCAAGGATTTCACAGCTTAAGCCATCCAATTGAATCGGTTGTTGCCCCTCATTACGAATAGTGATCCATTTGGACAAGACTGGAATGCCTTGATATAATTCATAATGTACGCAAACCTGAAGGGAGTCAACAGATGGGGGCGATGAAAACGCAACCGTCAGTGTTACGCCCTCTGGTGGATAGACGGATGGTGCCGTAGAACGCCTGCGGACCCACGGATAGCGGATTTCAGGTTTACTGATTCGATACTCGCGAAATTGAAATGCGTTCTCGTCACTGCCCAAGTCCGCAATCCAATCCGAATCAAGATAGGCGTAATCGGGTTGTCCTTTCAAGCCGGCTACCTCAAATTCGCGTCCGTCAATCGTAAGGACCGCCTCTGGTTTGATGCCCCGAAGAAGACTGATACCGGTAATCTGATTGGTATAATCAACTGTTGTGAAATTAGGTGAAGTGACGAATGTTCGGCGAATAAGTCCATTATTGAGAATAAGTCGATTGTCCGCTTCCTCTACTGAAGCAGACTGACGGAAGGGGTGAACCAGCCAGTCATTTTGCTGTGATGTGTAGTGCATATTAAGCCCCTATTCGATTCTAAGGATTGAGTGCTGGAAACGAGTGTGAAATCGGATTCCATTTGCTATATTATACCGATAAAAACCCAATTTGTTTAGAAAAAATGGGTTGTGCTTCGTTTTTAAGTAGCGAATTAAAATTTTCTTTCACACCCGACGTATCCATGATAAAATATCAACCACATTCAAAATCTTAAGAATACATTCAACAGAGGAGACAATTTTATCATGAAAAATGTTATATGCACGACGTTTTGCGTAACACTAATTGTTTTGTTGGCCTCTGGAGATGGATTACTCAGTCTCGCGCAAGATGAACACACCGTTTTACTGTATACCTTTGAAACAGGTGCGGGGAAAACTGTTAAAGACCTCTCTGGTAACGGAAATGATGGTGAACTCATGGGACCCAAGTGGGGTGAAGGCAATCCGGGTGGTGGACTCGTCTTCGGAGGAAACGCTCCCAGAGATTTTGTAGAAATCCCCGACAGCGAGAGTTTAGATGTCGTTGAAGGACTGACGGTCGAAATGTGGATTTATCTTGAGGCATGGTCAACTGCTGGCGGTACAGGTGCCACGAAAGAGAAGGCCTACAAAGTGGGACCGCGGAGCAACAAGAAGGCCCTAATTCGGATGACTACAGATAAGATTGCTTGGGCTCCTGCAGTCGTTCAAGGTAAAACAGATGTGCCGTTGCGGAAGTGGGTGCATATCGCTGGCACTTACGACGGAAAATCCGGTGAAGGCAAGGTTTATATCAACGGTGTCTTAGACGGCGAAGGCAAAATCGGTGGCAATATCACCCCGAACGACGATGTTTTGTGGCTCGGACGCGGAGCGGGGCCCTTTCTCCACGGCCGTATAGACGAAGTGCGGATTTCCAATATTGCGCGCTCCCAACAAGAGATTCAAGAGCTCATGGACAAAGGTATTGAAGGTGTACTTGCCGTCAAACCGCAGGATAAGTTAACGCTCACGTGGGGAAGACTGAAGTCAGACTTCAAACAATAGTAAGGATAATCCGCAACAGTGAAAACATTTCGGACGCAATATCTTATCGCACTTCTCATTTTAGGTGCAATAACGGTAAATGCTGAAAACGCGCAGCGAAATTACCCTTCCATCTTTCAGGCATGGAACGGCACTGAAAATCAGAAAGATATGGATGAACTTCATCGGCTCGCGCAGCACGACCTCGCTTTTGCGCATCCCTACACGCTGCTCAGGATTGCTTGGAATATATCAGAAGCGCAACCGTATTCAGGGTTGGCAACAGATTTAAATCCAAGTCAATTGGATACAGCTCGTCAAAGAAAACGGAAGTTATGGGATTTAAATCCGAATCTCTTACTGCTTGTTGAAATCCGATACAGGGACGCGAGATATGTATCGCGTGAAAATGAAACAGACGTGAACAACTGGTGGGAGGTCGGTTATTTCCCGCCAGATTCTCCATATTGGCTTAAAGATAGCGAGGGTAAACCCGTCGTCGGCTGGGGTGAAGACACAAATGGCGATGAAAAGATAGACGAAAATGACGCAGTCCTCGGTTACCTCATAGACTTCACAAATACAGATATGCAGAATCTGATGGTCAAGCAAGCCGTTGCCTTGGACAAGTCCGATCTTTTTGACGGAATCATGCTGGATTGGTGGAACGAGGATTATGCGACCAGTCCAATCGCTGTTGATGATTGGTCAGCGACAATTCTCACACGGGAGGCGGAGTCAGAGGCGAGATTGTCCATCTTGCGCAAAATACGGGCAGCGGTCAGTGAAGACTTCTTAATCCTCGTCAATGCAAATATGCGTCAGATTCCAAAGTCCGCATCCTACGTGAACGGCATCTTTATGGAGTGTTACAAGCAGGAATACGCCAAAGGGTATAACCTTGAGCAGATGCTGCTGATGGAGGAGACACTCCTATGGGCAGAACGGCATCTGAGGGAGCCACAAATCAATTGCTTAGAGGGTTGGCGCGTGGTAATGGATTATATGGGGGATCTTGATACAAGAGTTAAGGAGCGGAACAGTGAAGAAAACCAGCAGTGGATGCGTATGATTACCACACTCAGTTTGACCCACTCTGACGGGTATGTGCTTTTTGGTGATGATAATGCTATTCCTGTCTCTGACCATTTGCACAACTGGTACAACTTCTGGGATGCTGACCTTGGACAACCAATTCAAAAGAAAGCAGTTCAGTACCGCGAGGTGACAGGCATCTTCATCCGTGAATTTGCAAAGGGTTGGGCAGTGTACAACCGCAGTGGCGCGTCACAAACTGTCACGTTTGACCTTCCGGTTGTTAGCACCAACACCAACCAACATCAGACGAGTCATTCGATTTCGGATTTCGATGGAGATATTTTTCTCAAAACCGATATAGACTAAAAACAGTTAATTAGCCATTTTAATACGGCAATTCCACAGATATGGTTGCCAAGAACTCAGCTTCTACATTTTGGTTATAAACGCGCGCAGAAATCACAGAACCGTAGATGTTACCGACATAGAAGATGCCACCGAGCGTGCCGAGTGTCCATCCTTTTGCAGACGATATTCCATCTCTATGAAAGCCATCGTAAGCCTGCCAACCTGCTATACCCATAGTGAGTAGAGAATTCAGAGCATCACCGATACGTCCAGTATAGAGTCGTCCTGCCCCGGGGACAATTGTAGAGAGGACCCCCGCTAAAAATGGGCTGCGACTCGGTAGCTGCGTTCCTGCCTCTGCGTAACCGTGATATACCGAAGCCTTTTCTCTAATGGCGATTACATCTGACCCCTGCAATGTTTTGAAGACCTCACCCGCTTCAGACCACTGTTTTTGCATTAGGTACGAGAGTCCAATAAGTTGCTCGGCTTCGGCGTGTTGCTGTGCATCTGTTATGTGTGGCAGGGCTTCACGTAGAAATTGCGTAGATTGTTCAAATTGATCCATCAGAAAATAGGTAGCACCAATCTGATAGTAGGCACGGCTTGCAAATTGGCTCTGTGGACGCGACCGCAAAAGCATCTCAAAATTCCGAATGGCTTGTTCATTTTCACCGGCAAAGCGATAGCAGAGGGCAATCTTATAGCGAATTTGCTCGCTTTCTTCCAATTCCTCAGAAAGAGAAAAAAGATAGCGTTGGTATTCACCTGCGGCGCGGAGGTAATCGCCTTGTTCATACAAAAAATCGGCGAATTTACGGACGTTTTCAGGGGCATAGTATTCAATGGGTTCTTCAGCGGATACGAAAGATAGAAGCGTACTGGCGAGGAAGACTATGAGCAGGAATTTGTGTATTTGTGTAGCGTTCATAGAGCTCGTAGAGAATCAACACTGAATGCGCGTGTGGCATTCAATAGGGTTGAACGTAGTGAAACCCAACTTTCTTTATTATTTTAGCGTTGCATAGTCCGAAACAGGATCAACGTACTTACCCGTTGCCTCATCTTTATGGTAATACCTTGATTGCGATCCGTTGCACCGAAGCAACCTATCTGCGGCAAGAAATATGCCACGCACCAGACCGTACTCCTGTATGCAAGCCATACAGAAACGCGAACAGGTCGGTGAGAAGCCGCACGCTGGAACGTCCTGACTTGAGATGAATTTCTGATACAACCGTATCAGCCCCGTTGCAGCGAGTTTTAATTCCGACGTTTCCTCAGGATTAAAGCGGATAACTTCTTGAGGTTTCTCTGTTGTTATTGGGTTAAACTTGCGCATGAAGGCAAGATCTGCGGCTTCATTGGCAGGCATAGGCGACACGAACATAACAATCAACAAACAGTGCACACAGAAAGTAACAAACATACGATAGACGGGGGGATTTACCATTTGATCTCTTTAACCTCTACAGATTCGGGAATTACGAAATTCAGCATTGTTTTTGACGTTTCCATGTTTATCTCTGGATTGCTATAGACGATCTTTTCACGCTGAAGCACTTCAGATTTTTCACCAAACGTACTGGAGGTAATAGTCATCGGAATATAACTTGTACCGACCTTGCTGTGGTTCTCATAGCGAGACCTACCGATAATATGCCCTTTCGAGTTTTTAACCTCCGCTGAGATGAGTCGGTCATCACGCATCCCCAAGATGATGCGACCAAGTTCGTCTTTCGCCTTTTCAGGTGGTGTCCAATAAGTATACAACACTTCACCAACAACATCGTGCTGGTCTAAAGTATAACCGATTGCCGTCAATCCATATTCCGCTTGTGTAGAGTGAATGATAGATTCGACAAACGGAAGTGGAACCCGACCTTGGGATATAAAACGGAATGCCTGTTTGTCTATAGGATAATAAATCTCCAGTATATTGTCCTTCACAACCATTACTTGTTGGAGCGGTTGGTTAATTTCGACGACAACCCGCGATGTCCTTACATCATAGTGGAGCGTGCCTATAATATGTTCAGTCTTATCATTTTCAGTTAATTCGCGCGTAAAGTTTAAAGAGAGGGTTTTTAACGGTGTAGCATGGACCACATCAGCGAGAAAGAACACGATCAAAAGCGTGATGGTAGATAGAAATTTATCAGGCATCTTTTCCTTTATGAGTAGCGTGTGGCCTGTTTCTAATAACTGCCAACTCTTGTTCTTCTAATTCACTCTTGTGCGGCATCCAGTCCGATCGCAAACCCAACTACCAAAACTCCAAGCACTACACCACCACTAAGACAACCTGCTGATGCCCATTGTGCTTAAATTCTTGCTCTTTTTGATTTGTAAGCTTCTGTGTAAGCGGTTATATATTCTGGTGATTTCCCAATGAGTAAGGAAGGTTGTGGTACAGGCTGATAGAAATAAGTGGCAACAATACCTACTACAGGTAAAAGACAAACACCATTGCTAAAAGATGAGAAAGTATCAGAAGCCTCTACTATCCCGTATGTGACTAATGAAGTACCAGCAAGAAGACAACCCCCGCCAAACCATAACAATCTATCTGATATTTCTCAAAAGAGTGTTTGATTCAATAGTTATGGGTGTTCCTATGGG
>JAPPII010000048.1 GCA_028820845.1 Candidatus Poribacteria bacterium | reverse complement strand
TACCAAAACCTAACAAAAATGTCAATAACTTACACAATGTAAACACTACCTACTACAAACGTAAAGAAACTATTCTCCGTGTACTTGTTAATATTCAAAATTATAGCACCCTTGAAAATGCGTGTCAAACTTTTCCAATCTACAGATAGGAGCATTCAGTTTTCAGTTGTCTGAATCGCGGATGCCTGCGTCTGGAGTCTCATAAGAAATTATGTTCTGGAGTCTCATAAGAAATTATGTCATTAAGGTAAAGTGCCCTTTGTTTTTACTTTACAGCGAAGCCTTGAAACACTACCATTCGGGAGGGATGTATTTCTGGGAGACACGCAATCTGAAAATATGAAAAATAAAAAAAGTTGACAGATTGAAGATTCTAACACATATATAAAAGTAGATGGTAGAGAAACTCAGTAAATCGTACGACTGCAAACAAACCCATAGCTTCAAAGTTGACGAGGCACTATTAGGACGAGCCGAATTGTATTATGAACGCATTTGATTTGTGAATCTCTTAGGTTGACCGATTGCAAGGAGGTTTTCTGATGTTCAAACGAAAGTGGTTCTGGGTACTTGCTGTCTTTGTTGCTTTAATCATAGCAGGTATCGGATTCTTTAATCCCAAACCTCCGCCTCCACCCATGAGAGTTTATAAGGCGGTAATACCTGACTCTAAACCGAGTCTCACAAAGCCAAACATGGGAGAAACAGATGTCGCTACGCCGCACAACTATGACCACAGTCACGATCATTCCTATGAGACTACCCCGCACTCCGACGCGGCGGAAGGTGGCATCAGCGGGGGTGAGTATACCTGGCAAGAGGGTTATGTGTTTGAGGGTTCATCGTCCAAAGTGGATCCTTGGGAGCAAACCTATCCGGAGCAAGAAATTACTGACCCTGATGATACCTATCCGCCCCGAGACTGGTACAAAACGGAAGATCCTGAGTTACGCGCTGAATATCTTTATGCCCAACTCATCAAACAATTCGGAGATACTCTCGAGGTTCAAGCTATTGGTGAGTACGAGCTAAAGGCAGCGCAAGGTATACCTCCAACACTTGAGGAATATACCGCCTATCTTGAAGCACACTACTATCTCTTTCCGAATAAACAGAACCAGCAAACGCTAAACAACTTACGAAAAGCAATCGCATCCGGACACAAAATTATCTTTGAATAATAGGAGATATGAAATGAAAGTTTACCTTACTTTACTTGTAAACCTCTTCTATTTGTCTTTTTTTATTTTCTTTTTAGGTTGTGCAGAGACAGACAACCCAGTAACAAACAAAACTGAAACATACGAATCCCTGTTTCCGCTGGAGGAAAACATATCTCCTTCTGACTATCCTGATGGATGGGTAAAATTGACGAACGAAGATGTTGAAGAACTTATGAATCTGGAGATTCTTCCGAACTGGCACAATATGGACCTCTCTCAAGAATGGCAAGAAAAATATAACCACGCCACACTCCTTAAACAGTTTGGGGACATCCCGGAAGTTCGCTACATCATAGAGTTTAAACGGAACCCGGGTTTTGAGATATCGCATCAGTTGTACGTTGCTTATTTTGAAGCACACTACCGTCTCTTTCCGAATGAAAACAATCGGCGGGCCCTTGAAGAAGCCTGGAACATCCCAAATCAGCCAGGCCCAGAGACCGTGGATGAGGATAAACTCAGGGAGGAAGATCCCGAGTTATACATCAAAATCCAAAAAGAACGGCTCATCAAAAACCACGGCGATATTCCACAAGTGCATATCTATATTGACTTTTTGCGAAAAGTCTTGCTCCGGATCCACATCACAGCTGCTGAACGCCTTGCTGCCCTAGAAGCACGTTTCTTTCTTTCTCCGACTGAAGAAAACCGTATCAAACTCGAAGAATTCCGAAAGGCGATGGGTGATGAAGATGTCGATAATGAAGAATAAAACTTTCTATTTTATCACGGAATGTGAGTACTATACTCATCATAGGATCCAAAGGCGAGTTGCCTACTTGGATATCTGGCAGTTGCCCGAATTTTACTGCCCACGAAGGGGAACTGCATGAAACTGCATATCGAGCGGATGTGTGAGCCACGTTTCCCTTTTCATCCCTACAAAGGAGAACAAAATGCGAAAAAAATGTTTTACGGGCTTTAGCCTCCTGGTATTTGTCTTTACAACCGCTGCACCTTTATTGTTTCTGACAAACCAAGTTATAGCGGATGACAACTACCAGTACTCTCAACCTTATACGGCTTACTATTACTGTTCGGATGGCACGCTTCTCTATACAACTACTGGGACAACCACCAATTCAGCATCGATAGACCATCCACCTGATACCGAAAAAACTATTGAGGTGTGTGGATATGACTGGCCCTACGGATACCCGGGCCCCAAGGTATGGGTGTGCGAAGATGTTACAGTAGATGAGCATACATCTCATGGCACAACGTATGTCTACAATTCAAATGAGGTTACATACACTCGCAGTGCCAGTGAGGAAGCGTGCCGTTAGAGAGATGTGTCTAAGGTTAAACATATCCTCAAGACTGATAGACGTTAAAAAAGAAGGGGTATGGTCACACCGTATCCCTTCTTTGATTTGTTCGCGGGACAGAACTGGATCAGATGCTGAAGAGAATAGGATCGTTTTTTTTTTGAAAAAAAGTGGAAAAATAAAATTCAATAAAATTTGATAATTTTTGCGCAATTGTAGTATACTTTTCTTAATCCCGTTATGAGTGAGGTAGCATCAAGTCAAATTTTGGAGAGAATGTAGGTATCTTCCGCACAAAAAGACAACCTGAATTATTCCAAAAGAAGTTTATGTATGTATGTATTAAGAGGTAAAGGATAAGCTCTTAACGAACTTGTTCCTTTACTTCCAGCAAGGAGCAAGTCATGAATACCAAACACCACTTCTCTTACTCTCACCAACTTTATCCGAAACTTGAACGTCTGATTTCTTCCACCCCGATGTTGAACCTTGAGGAGGAACAAGTATGTGCCCTTCGCGGCACAGATGAAGCACGTGAGCGGCTCGTACTCTCGCATCTGCGGCTTGTGAGATCGCTGGCATTCAGCCTTTCTGGTTATGGCGTTGATGTCAAAGATCTCTTCAATCAAGGTGTGATAGGACTTATCAAAGCGGTAAACCGATATTCTCCTTCCCGTGGTAGACTCGCAACATTCGCCCGGCATTTTATCTTGGGCGAGATCATCTGCTACCTGAACAAGACGCAAACGTTTTTTCATCTCCCAGACCTACTACGCCGCTCAGTGAATAAATTTCGCCGCGTCTCCCAGAAACTGGGTGAAAGTGCGACAGACACAGAAATTGCGGAAGAGATGCAATGCTCGGTTGATCAAGTTAGGTGTTTTCGTGAATGTGCAGAACAGACCTTTGAGAGTCTGGATGCCCCACTTGCTGACTCGCCAGAAGAGGAGACGCTAAGCGATACGATTGGCAGCATAGATCCGGGATTTGTTGAGATAGAAGACAAGCTGACGGTGTCTCAACTCCTCTCAAAGCTTTCCTCCATTGAAAAGGAAGTAATTTCCTTGCGATACGGATTTAATGGTTCTCTGCTGAGTCTTCGTAAGGTAGGTCGGAGACTTGGAAAATCTCATGAGTGGGTTTCTAAAATCGAGAAAACCGCTATGACCAAACTCCGCAAACACGGAAAACAAAGCAGCTGACAATGATACGTAAAATTCACGGAGACAAACGCGTCATCTTCCATGTTCCATCACTTTGCAGCTTATAGCAGAGACGGTCGTGGAGGCGACTCGGACAGCCCTGCCAGAATTCAAACAGGTTTGGCACAAGCCGGTATCCACCCCAATGCGACGGACGCGGAATTCTATCGGGTGAATACGTCTGTTCTGCGCGTTGGTAACCTTTTGTGAGGTGTTCCCGTCCGCTGATAACAAGGCTTTGACGTTCCGTCCACACAGCCAATTGACTGCTCACTGGACGGCTTGCGAAATAGGCATCTGATTTCTCAGGTGACATCTTTTTAACAGTCCCAGTACTCCGTACCTGACGATCGAGTTCCCGCCAATAAAATACTAAGGCAGCATTTGGATTCTCCGCAAGTTCCCGTCCTTTTTGACTCTCATAATCCGTGTAAAAACAGAAACCTCTTGCGTCAAAGCCTCTAAGCACGACCATTCGAGCAGAGGGAACACCTTGTGGCGTAGCAGTCGCTAACGTCATCGCGTCTGGTAAGTCGAGTTTCGCATCGACTGCATCTGCAAACCATTTTTCAAACTGTTCAAACGGATCCAGTGAAGCGTTCTGCTCAAGTAAGTTTCCGTCGTGTGCGTTGTATTCTCTACGGAGTTTATCGGTGTTCATAAATTACCTTCTCCAGAAATTCGGTGAAAAAAGAATTAGCACGGTATAAAGTTCCAAGCGTCCCAGCAACATACAGAAGGACAGGACGTATTTTCCAGTGGTGTGAATATGGGCGTAGTTATCCGTCGGGCCTACGCTACCGAGACCGGGACCGATGTTGCCCATGGTCGCAATCGTTGCCCCCGCAGCACTAACAAGGTCAAGTCCTAAAGTTGTCATGATGCAGGTTACAATCGCAAAAATTCCGATGAAAAAGAAAAAGAAACCCAGAACATTCGTCATCACTTCGGGCGGAACAACTCGGTCATTCACCCGAATCGGCAGCACAGCATGCGGGAAGATAAGGCGTTTGATTTCAGCACCGCTCTGTTTGATGAGGAGGAGAAACCGAACCTGTTTCATGCCACCGCCTGTCGAACCTGCACAGCCACCGTAGAACATGAGTGTTACTAAGATGAACTGGGAAAGAGCGGGCCACTGTTCATAATCAGCAGTGCCGTAACCGGTCGTTGTGATGATTGCCATCACCTGAAACGTGGCATAGCGGAGTGAGGTCCACATCGAATCGTAAGGTATATCTCCATTTACCTGAAATCTGATGGTATTCCACGAGATGAGGGTAATGCTCACAGCAATGACGATACAATAGAACTTAAATTCAGTATCTCGAAAATAGGCTTTGAAATCACCGCGGAGCACGCGATAGTGAAGTGCGAAATTAGTACCAGCAAGAAACATAAAGAAACTAATGGTCATGTCGATATAAACACTATCGTAGTGACCGATGCTGGCGTTTTTTGTTGAAAATCCGCCGGTCGCCATAGTCCCAAAGGTATGGCAGAGTGAGTCAAACAGCGACATTCCTCCCAACATCAGTAGAGCTGTTTCAAGGAGAGAGAGTAGCAGATAAACGCCCCAGAGCAACTTGGCGGTCTGCGTGATTCGGGGTGTGAGACGATCGGTTTCGGGTCCCGGTGCTTCGGCGCGAAAAAGCTGCATGCCACCGACACCGAGCAGCGGCAGAATCGCAACAGCCAGAACAACGATCCCCATACCACCAAGCCAGTGTGAGAAGCTACGCCAGAAGAGCATTGCGTGGGAGAGGGTTTCAATTTCTGTCAGGACAGTCGCACCGGTTGTTGTAAACCCCGCCATGGATTCAAAATAACAGAAGGAAAACGCTATCCACGGTGAGCGTTCTGCGATATGAAATACGCCCGCTAGCAGATACGGAAGTGAACCAAAGAGTGCAACCGTTACCCAACCCATAGCCACGACAGCGAAACCTTCGCGTATACCGAGTTCTTCGTGCCGTGCGCGGAAACTGAAGCGGAGAATCAGACCCACAATGAGCGTGATTATCAATGAGATGACAAAAGCATCCACATCAGTCCGTATGACTTCATCTGCCGTTGTATGATAGTAGATACCGACCACTAAAGGGAACAGCATCGTCCCTGCCAGACAGATAAGCAAATTACCGAGCGTGTAGAAGATTAATTTAAGGCTCATTTAATCTCTGCGTTCTGCGAAGAGGTCTTCGACAACCGGAATTGCCCCTGGTAAGCTGAAAACAATAACGCGATCTGTGGGTTGGATAACAGATTGTCCCGTCGGAATAATGAGTCTATCCCGTCGGATAATCGCGCCGATAAAGGCATTTTCTGGGAATTTTGCTTTAAAAGAGACGAGTTCTTTATGAGCAATCTTCGAGTTAACACCGGCAACGATCTCGATGACTTCTGCATCTATTCCGTGAAGTGAAGCCACGGAGATGATATGTCCACGGCGAATAAGGCGCAGAATATTACTGACGACCGTCAGATGCCGGCTGACTGCCCCATCGAGTCTGGGAATGCGTGCTAACAATGGGAGGTAGCGGGGCTGCTGAACGAGGGCAAGGACACGCTGCGCCCCGTTCTCTTTCGCCGTCATACATGCCATAATATCGTCTTCATCGTCCCCTGTGACCGAGATGAACCCGTTAGCTTCGTCTACCCCCGCCTCTTCAAGGAGCCTGAATTGGAGATAATTGCCTTGCAAAACGGTTGTGCGTTTTAGGCTTTGGGATGCTAATGCCGCCTTCTCTGGATCGGCTTCAATCAGTTTGACGTTGGTATTTCTTTCTTCAAGCACACGTGCGAGTTCGATACCAATAGGACTCGCACCTACAATAATGACCCGGTCCAGCTGCTGGTGGAACGCGATGCCGCTAATACGCAGCAATTGTTCAACTGCTATCGCACTGCCAATGACAAATACTTCGTCACCCTGTTGCAGCGCGTCACTGCCTCTTGGAATGATAATGTGTCGATTGCCGTTATTTATTGGATGTCCATTATTGGAGGGATGTCCTGGGCGACTGATAGCAGCGAATCGGATATCGTTAAGGAGACCATTCGCGTTTAATTCGGCGAGCGATTTACCAATTAACGGATTGGACTGCTTAATCCGAAAAGAGACAAGTTGGACCCTACCGTCCTCAAAATCGACAATCTCTCGTGCTTCAGGGACCTGTAAAAGTCGGACAAATTCAGCGACACAAAGGTGTTCGGGATTCACCATAAGGTCAATTCCGAAATCCTTCGGGGTCAGATCGCTTTCTATAGAGAAATAGTCAGGGCTTGAAACGCGCGCTATTTTTGTGCTAACCTTGTATCTATCGGCTATCTGACAGGCGAGCATATTAATTTCGTCGCTGTTCGTAACGGCGATAATCAGATTTGCTTCGTCGATACCAGCGATTTTAAGGAGGCGGGGTGATGCTCCCGATCCGCGTAGCGTCTGTAGGTCCAACTGCTCATTCACTCGGTCGCAAGCGGCTTGGGATTCGTCAATGAGCACAACATCGTTCGCTTGGGCGGTGAGGAGTTTGGCGATATGAAATCCGACCTCTCCAGCACCTATAATTATTGCTTTCATGTTTTATCATTATCGGTTGTTAATTATCAGATTCGTATTCCTCAAGTGGTGGGCAGGCACACATAAGATTCCTGTCTCCATAAACTTCGTTAATGCGTGCCACAGGGGGCCAGAATTTAGCGTCACGTACCCACGGCTTCGGAAACGCCGCTTTTTCACGTGAATATGGGTGCTCCCATCCCGACTGGACAACCACTTCTGCTGTATGTGGCGCGTTTTTTAGGACATTATCTGTTCGGTCGGCTGCCCCGGTTTCGATCTCTGTTATCTCCTCGCGTATTGAAATCAGCGCATCGCAGAAACGATCCAATTCTGCTTTCGATTCACTCTCTGTCGGTTCAATCATCATCGTGCCGAGCACGGGCCAAGAGACAGTCGGGGCGTGGAATCCGTAATCCATCAGACGCTTTGCGACATCCGTTACGTCTATATCAGCACTTTTTTTGAAAGCACGCAGATCAATGATACATTCGTGTGCGACTAAGCCGCACTTCCCAGTATAAAGCACAGGATAGTGTCCTGCGAGCCGTTTTGCTATGTAATTGGCATTGAGGATCGCAACTTCTGTTGCCGATTTAAGTCCATCCGCACCCATCATAGCGATGTATGCCCAAGAGATCGGCAGAATTCCAGGGCTTCCCCACGGTGCTGCCGATACAGCCCCGATTCCCGCTGGACCACCAACACGGACAAGTGGATGTGTCGGTAAAAAGTCTGTGAGATGTGCTTTGACACCAATCGGTCCCATCCCCGGTCCACCACCACCGTGCGGGATACAGAAGGTTTTATGCAAGTTCAGGTGGCAAACATCTGCGCCGATATCCCCAGGGCGTCCGATACCGACGAGGGCATTCAGATTCGCACCATCCATGTAGACCTGTCCACCCGATTGATGAACAATGTCGCAAATCTCGCGAATTTTCTCTTCAAAGACTCCGTGCGTTGATGGATACGTAATCATGGCAGCGGCGAGGTTCTCACGATGCCTATCTGCTTTCGCTTGGAGGTCCTCAAGATCAATATTTCCCTCCGAATCGCACGCCACGACGACGACTTGCATGCCTGCCATTACAGCACTTGCTGGGTTTGTACCGTGAGCAGAGGTCGGGATTAAGCAGACGTTGCGATGTGCTTCATTCCGGCTCTGGTGATATTTACGAATTACTAACAGTCCGGCATATTCGCCTTGTGAACCTGCGTTCGGTTGCAATGAGATACCGCTGTAACCTGTTATCTTGGCTAACCACGTCTCCAATTGCGAAAAGAGATGCTCGTAACCTTTCGCTTGTTCACGCGGGGCGAACGGATGGAGTTCACCGAACTCGCGCCATGTCACTGGGACCATTTCCGCCGTAGCGTTGAGTTTCATCGTGCAGGAACCCAGTGGTATCATTGCATTCACAAGAGAGATATCTTTGGTTTGAAGTCTGTGGATATAGCGGAGCATCTCAGTTTCGGAATGATAACTGTTGAAAATCGGATGTGTTAGATAGGAGGTTTCTCGCTGGAGTTCTATAGGGATGGATGGAGGGTTGGAAGACTGGAAGATTGTGTCCCCATCCTTTTCCGCTTTCCAGTTTTCCCTTCCCGACATCAAGTTGTTTTTGGTGTTGTTTTCCGCGAAAATCTGTTGGAGTTCTTCAACATCTGTTGATGTCGTTGTTTCGTCTAAGGAGATGCCGATGTGTGTTGTATCAATCGCCCGCAGGTTTATCTGTCTCGCGTTGGCAGAAGTTAGAATATCCGCTGTTCCTTCTGGAACGGTAACAGAAAGCGTATCAAAAGCCGGGTATTCACCTGTAGTGTAGCCCCTTTCTTCAAGTCCAGCACGCAGGGTACAGGTGAGCGAATGTATGCGTTCCGCGATGTGCTTAAGACCTGTCGGTCCATGGTAAACCGCATACATCCCCGCCATAACAGCGAGTAGCACTTGCGCCGTGCAGATGTTACTCGTCGCTTTTTCCCGCCGAATGTGTTGTTCCCGTGTTTGGAGTGCCAAACGGATAGCCGGTTTGCCGTTTGCATCATGGGATACGCCTGCAATCCGTCCGGGGATACTCCGTTTAAGCTCTTCATGTGTAGAGAGAAAAGCTGCGTGGGGCCCGCCATATCCAAGCGGAACGCCAAACCGTTGCGAGTTGCCGATAGCAATGTCTGCCCCGAATTCACCAGGAGGCTTTAATAGGACGAGTGCTAACAGGTCTGTGGCGGTAACAAATAATCCACCAGCGGCATGCACCTGTTCAGCAAATGGATGATAATCGTAAATCGCACCATCTGTGGCGGGATATTGCACGATGGCACCTAAGATCGGTGTGTCAAAATTGACATCACGGTGGTCCCCGATTTGTAATTCAATGCCGAGGGGTTCAGCGCGTGTTTGTAGAACAGCGATCGTTTGTGGATGACACGTTTCTGATACAAAAAAAGTTCGACTGATCTGCTGCGGTACATTTGCAACACACATTCCCATCGCTTCCGCGGCAGCTGTTGCCTCGTCAAGAAGTGAGGCGTTCGCAACGGGTAAGCCTGTTAAGTCAATGACCATTGTCTGAAAGTTAAGAAGTGCTTCCAAACGTCCCTGTGAGATCTCGGCTTGATAGGGTGTATATTGCGTGTACCAGCCTGGGTTCTCCAGAATGTTCCGTTGAATCACTGGCGGGACAAAGGAGTTGTAGTATCCCATTCCGATAAAAGAACGGAAAACCTGATTTTCGGACGCAAGCTCTTTTAATGCCGAAAGTGCTTCCGGTTCTGACTTTGAACCACCCACATTTCCATCTAAACTCAAGGCTGACGATGACCGAATGTCCGATGGTACAACGTCTTCGATAAAATCTGTCATCGAAGAATAGCCGAGCGTCGTCAACATCAGTTCGATGTCTTCTGAACGGGGACCGACGTGTCGATTTGCAAAAGTCACAGTTATCTTTCCTTTAAAGAATGCAATAAACAAACTAACGGATGAAGTTTGGTAGTATCAACGCTCTACCTGCCTTTCACATTTTTCTTGACTGATAGTTTGCCTTTGGAACAGGCACGATGGAGCGTTGATTTTGAAACCGATACGAATTTGACAGTTTCAGTGATTGAGGTTTTTTGGCATTTCGCGCGTTTTTACTTTGGTTCAATTTGTCGCATGTTGACCCAATATGGTATTGGTTGTAAGTTACTTTTTTGTTTGTTCGAAGCTGAGTATGTTGTCTCCAACCTTTATAGCTGCTGTGGCCGGTATGTCAGCCTGACGGATTGAACCTGTTGTTAGCAGCCTTATCCCCTCCGATAACATATTCTCGAATGGAGGGACAACTGTGGTAACTCTGACTTTGGCAGCATTATCCTCCACCCGCAAGATTATCCTACCTCCACCAGAGAGATCGTCACCTTTCGCACCAAGCTCAATTGTTGGTACTAGATCACCTTCTGCCGTGTCGTCCTTCTTAAAGCCGAGAAATATCTCTCCATTCTCGTTTTTCAGGACGATTTCCGAAACTTCAATTCTATCGAACCGTGTTATTTGTTTTACTCGTACTACGCCCTCTTGTGCTTCTGCCCCGCGGTCGGCGTTTCCAACAAGGTATGTGATGCTAGCGATGAGTGCTCCGATAACCATAAACGTAATTCGTTCAAGTATGCGATTCATAAAGTCCTCCTATGTTGAGGCAGAATGAGACAGGCTGGAACAGAAAGTTACTCTACAAGCCAAGAATACACTGCTCATGATACCTCAAATAGACGTTTCTAAACTCAGTGAAAATTTCTTCAAATTCAGTAGTTTTGCCAGCCGTTCCAACTTCAGGACGTTTGTTGCCTCGGCGCTCGCAATGGAAAAATAAAAAAAGAAGATAGGATATATCATTCTCTGCGACATATAAATCTTTTCTGTCAATAGTATCCACCCAAATCTGCAAACGAATTCTCTCGTCGCCATAAGGCACAATTAAGATGTCCATAATATCTTCAAAACAGATTTCATCTTGTTGCTTATTCCTATCAGTAACTCGAATTTTCATGTAGAATATCCTTTTGTGTGTTTCTACTTCGGTTCAGTTTGTCTCATGCTAATACAATGTGAGACAACCAAGGATTAGCTTTGATCCTGACCCCAAACGGTTGTTAAATCTATCAAATGCTGCCGAGGGGCGGAAAATAAAAAATCGCAATAAGTAGTTTTGGACATAGGCAATTTCAGTTTTCTTAATGTTATCACG
>JAPPII010000047.1:94282-105632 GCA_028820845.1 Candidatus Poribacteria bacterium | reverse complement strand
CTACCAAAACCTAACAAAAATGTCAATAACTTACACAATGTAAACACTACCTACCCATCGTAACGCACACAGAAATATGGGATACCCATACACAGCAGCGGGCAATTATCGAGTGTCCGGTTAAAACGATGAACATAGATGAAAAAGCAGACATCTACCAAGTCGATACAGGAATTGTGCTATTTCCAGATCTGTCAAAGCGATACGATCCACAGATTGAGACCTTCAGCCTCGCCTATGTTGCTTTCAACGCACCGCACTTCGCTGACTTCGTTATCGAACGCCCCACTGCCATCATTGAAAATGGCGTGGAAGTTACCCAAGTTTACCACTACTCCGAAATTCGGAGTTTAGCAGCAAAAAATACCGTGTTCTGTATCGGTGAGCTTTGACAAACCTTCCCAACTGCAAACAATTTTTCTTGCAAAAATTGTGAACTCCATTTATAATACCGCCATAAAGCACCGAATCGCATATCAGATTTTAATAGGTGCTAATAACAACTCGCACGATTTTTATACGGAGGAGAAAAAACATGAAAAGTGTTCGCATAAGTTTTGTCTTAGTGCTAATACTCGCACTGGCGTTCGTGAGTGCTCCGAAAGCGGACAACCACCAATCCCAATCCTTAACTATTGTCTGGGCAGAATGGGATCCCGCGAATTATCTACAGGAACTCTCGAAAGACTTTACCGCCGAAACGGGTATTGCTGTCGATGTTGTCCAGATTCCGTGGCCGAACTTCCAAGATAAAGTTTTCACGGCTTTTGTCGGGAAAAGCGATCTGTACGACATTGTTATTGGAGATAGCCAATGGCTCGGTAGAAACTCTCAAGGTCAAAACTACATCAACCTCACTGATTGGATTAATGAAAACATTGATGTAGATGCTATCTACGGACCCGCGATGACAGCGTTTGCCGAATATCCGAAAGGCAGTGGGACGTACTGGGCACTGCCCGCAGAAGTTGATGCCGCTGGCTACGTCTATCGCAAAGACCTATTTGAAGACCCGAAGGAGATGTCGGCGTTCCAAGAGAAGTACGGCTATGCACTCGCACCCCCAACAACTTATGACCAACTTCGTGATATTGCCGAATTCTTTACGCGTCCAGACCAAGACCTCTACGGCCTCGCAACTTGGTATAGCAAAGAATATGACGGTATTACCATGGGGTTCCAACAGGTCCTATGGAGTTTTGGTGGTTCTTATGGCGATGCTGAAAACTACAAGGTTGATGGATATATCAACACGGAAGATGCCGCGAAAGCACTTGAATTCTACACCGACCTGCTCCAGTTCGCACCGCCTGATGCGCCGAACTACTACTGGGCAGAGACACTGAATGCCTACACCGCTGGGAAAGTCGCTATGGCGATGAATTATTTCGCTTTCTTCCCAGGTGTCGTGAACCCTGAAACGAATCCTATTTCCCACGACAAGAGCGGTTTCTTTGTAGCACCGGCGGGACCGAAGGGACACTATATCAGCATCGGTGGACAAGGTATGTCCGTTTCTTCCTACTCCAAAAACAAGGACCTTGCCAAGCAGTACATGAAGTGGTTTATGCAGAAACCCGTCCAAGAGAAGTGGGCAATGCTCGGCGGTTTCACACCCCACAAAGAGGTGTTGCAGTCCGATACATTTAAAACGGCGACCCCTTTTAACGAGGCTTTCGCTGCGAGTTTCCCTTACCTTCGTGATTTCTGGGCTGTGCCGGAATATGCAGAACTTTTGGAGGTCTGCCAGACCAACTGGAGCGAAGCCATCTCCAAAATCAAGTCTGCGAAAGAGGCACTCGATACCATCGCAAGGAAGCATGAGGAAATCTTTGAGGACGCAGGGTATTACGACGAGTAAAGCTTAGGGTTGGAAGGTTGGAAGAGACTGGCATGGAAGAATGGAAGAATGGGTACCCAGCCTTCCAACCAAGTCGTTCCAGTCTTCCCTCCAAATCCTTCCATTCTAAAGCACTTTCACAAGTTTCGTTAGAAATATGCAAACTACCCCTCCCAACACAACGTCCCGTGGGATGAGCGATTACCAATTGAAGATGGCATTTATTATGCCTACGATGGTTTTGCTCATCTTGATGAACATCTTTCCGCTGCTGTGGTCGTTGTACTTGAGTTTCCACCGTTATAAAGCCTCCATGCCCGCAGCACCGAGATTTATCGGTGTCCGTAATTATTCGCGTCTCCTTGCTGATCCAGAAATCTGGGGCTACTTTCAAACTACGGCTTACTTCGTGATTCTCGCAGTCGCGGCACAATTCTTTATCGGATTCGGATTAGCGCTGCTACTGAACCGAGATTTCCGATATAAAGGTTTCGTTACAACGCTCCTCCTCCTTCCAATGATGCTCTCCCCTGTGGTAGTCGGACTCTTTTGGCGGTTCATCCTCTCTTCGGATAACGCCGGTCTGTTGAACTTTTTTCTCAGTCCGTTCCTAAAATCACCTATCGGTTGGACGACCAATCCAAAGGTGGCGATGTTAGCCGTTGTGATTGTAGACACGTGGATGTGGTCTCCATTTATGATGCTAATTGCTTTAGCCGGATTGAGTGCCGTTCCGAAATACCTCTACGAAGCCGCAGATGTCGATAGAGCCTCCGCATGGTTCAAGTTTCGATGGATCACGCTGCCTCTGGTCTCTCCACTTCTGCTGATTGCCTTGCTCTTTAGAACTATGGATGCGTTTAAGATGTTCGATATCGTTTATGTGCTGACGCGTGAGGGGGGACCCGGCACTGCTACCGAAACTGTATCAATGAATCTCTATAAACTCGCCTTTCGGAACTATAACACCGGTAAGGCGTGCGCGATGGCGTATATCTTACTCATTATTATCGTCGCGCTGAGCAACATTTACGTAAAATACCTGAATCGCGTCAAGGGAGAAGAGGCATAAGAACATCATGCGGCATCGGAAAAGTTTTGCCCACTACCTCATATTAGCACTTGTCGCTGTGGCTGTGGTTGTCTATATCGCCCCGATTTATTGGATTTTGGCGACATCGCTGAAGGGATTGGCGGACATCACCACGAAACTCCCGAAGTTTATCTTTGAAATATCGTTGGAGAACTATCAAAAGTTAATGCCTTCAGCGGGAGTGCCGGGTGTAACGTATATCTTCTTAGCCGAGGTGCTTATCGGGTTGCTCCTTTTCGGCTTCTTTTCCCTTTTTAAGGGAACATTGCCCCGTGCCTTGTCGCTCCGAAATCTCGGTTTATTGTGGAACGCTGTTTTTGTTCTCACCTGTCTCTATAGTTTTCTGAGTCTGCCGCAATTACAGACGCGTCTCCAAACCGATGCCCGTTTCAACTTTCTGCTACTGATTGTTTGCACAGTTATCGCCTATCTCCTGATGGCACCGTTCAAGAAAACAGGCGGTATTGCCTTCCAGATCGCGAAAAAACAGCGACTTACTTTTGTCTTACCGAGCGTTTTTGGAACCATTGCAATTTGTGTCGCATTGGCGAACGGTGGATCCAAATATTTCTACCAGTTGCTGAATAGTATTATCATCGGTGGCGGTAGCACGATCCTTGCTGTCGGACTCGGAACGCTTGCGGCGTATGCGTTCTCCCGATTTGATGTGGCTGGAAAGGACGATCTCCTCTTTTTTATTCTTAGCACACGGATGCTCCCACCTGTTGTCGTTGTCATCCCCATCTATCTCATGTATAGCGCGCTCGGGCTGCGGGATACACATTTTGGACTGATTCTGCTCTATACCACCTTTAATGTTTCGTTCGCGGTGTGGCTCATGAAAGGCTTCATTGACGAGATTCCAAAGGAATATGAGGATGCTGCGCTCGTGGACGGTTACTCCCGTTTTCAGACCTTCTTGAAAGTCATCTTACCGCAATCCGTCACAGGCATTGCGGCAACTGCCGTCTTCTGTCTCATCACAGCGTGGAACGAGTTCGCGTTTGCTTTGGTCCTCACAGAGGTCGGGGGTAGAGCCGTGACCGCGCCGCCTTCTATTACAAGCGCGACGGGTTCCAGCGGCATGGATTGGGGCAAAATCGCTGCTGGGACGTTTGTATTTCTTTTACCCGTTGCTGTTTTCACGTTCCTGATGCGAAACCATCTGCTCCGCGGCGTTACATTCGGGGCAGTAAAAAAATAAGGATTTTTATGTGCTAAATAATGGAAGAGCTTTGTAAGCCCGAATTTTGCTGTAACTGATAGCCGATAGCCAATAGGCAATAAATGGAGGAAGTTAAAATGAACAAGCCTACGCTCCAACTCACCGATCAGGAGATGCGGGATTTCATCATCAACGGCTACGTCAAGATAAAGACCGACTTTCCACCGAGTTTCCATGAGAATATCCGCCAACAACTCGACACAATGTTTGAAGAGACTGGAAATTTGGGAAATAATGTGCTGCCACTCATCCCTGAAATTCAAGAAGTCTTTGACCATCCTCTCGTTCACGGGGCAATGCAAGGCGTACTCGGTGAAAACTATGTGATGCACTCACACCGGTACTGCCATTTCAACCAACAGGGGAGTGAGGGTCAGAATTTCCATAAGGATAGCTACGAAGGCGACGAACAGATCCGTCGCCACCGGTGTCGCTGGACGATGGCGTTCTATTATCCACAGGATGTCACCGAAGATATGGGACCTACCGCTGTCCTACCCGGTTCCCAATATTATGAGACGGGTGAAAGCGCGCACCAGCAGCCTGAACTCGCACTCACGGGTGAGGCGGGAACGGTAACCATCGTTCACTACGATTTATGGCACCGCGCAATGCCAAATAGCAGCGACAAGCGGCGGTATATGTTGAAGTTCCTCTTTATCCGGCTCGATGAGCCGCAAGCACCTGTGTGGAAAAGCGAAACTGCAGACTGGGGTGTTCTCGGCAACGGTGAAGATCCCGAACATCCAGAATTGTGGGAATCGTTATGGGACTGGTATAACGGGAAACAGAACGGCACGACCAACGGGGTTTCGCACACTGAGGTGGATACCCTCATTGGAAATTTGGATAGCGGCAATGAGAGAGGGAGGCTTAATGCAGCTTATCGCTTGGGACGGGTTGGTGCCGCTGCCGTGCCTGCCTTGAAACAAGCCTTATACAGTCCGTCTGATGCGATCCGTGAATATGCTGGATACGCTTTGAGCCTCATCGGCGCACCCGCGATCCCAACCCTCATTGATGCCATACAAGCAGCGGATGATTCCGTCCGGGCGAGTGCCACGTTTGCCTTGGCGGACATGGGAAAAGTGGCAGCGGAAGCGATACCTGTCCTAACACGCGCCGCACAAGATCCTAACGCATGGGTCCGACGACACGCTACTGAGGGATTCGGAATCATCGGACAACAGGTGTCTCAGGATGTAGATTTATCCGAGGTTATCCAAGTCTTAACGGCAGGGTTGCGTGATGACTATCATTGGGTTCGCGATAACGCCGCTCGCGCTTTAGCGAAATTAGGCACAGTTGCCGAACCCGCTATTCCTGCCCTCGTTGCACAGCTGGAAGATGAAAATCGGTATGTCCGTTTTCACGCCGCAATGGCACTCAAGCAGATTAAGACCCCGGCGGCACAAGAAGCCCTCTTCAATCATCTATTCGCTTCGCGTTGGTGTGCTTTGACAACAAATGGAACACCTTATTAGCGCTGTTTTGTAGCATAACCTGTTAGGTTGTGCATTCCAAAGGGCTATGTTTGGCCAAGTATTTCCATCTCACAGAATGCCGGACGGTCAAAATTGCGTAAGTCCTGAATACAATTTTTCAAACACTTTCTCGTCTACATTATAAACCACATACCTATCTGTGCGGTAAGGATACCGAGGAGCGCGCCTGCGAGTACATCCGTCGGATAATGTACACCGAGATATACGCGCGCAACACCCACGGAGGCTCCCCAACAAAGCGTCGGGATTTGTAGTGCCGGAAAGGTATTCGATAACAACGTCATCATCAAGAAAGCAGACGCAGTATGTCCTGATGGAAAACTAAACTGATCGGGCGGGCGAACCCGAAAGTGGACATCCATGATCCGCTTGTATGGTCGATCGCGTTTCATTGACTGTTTCAGGAAGTGATAGAGGAGTCTCTCAAGTGGAAATGCGAGGATCGCTGATAGAAGAAGGGGTTTGCTGGTCCCCGCGCCGAACGTCAAATGTACATAAAGCGCAACAAACGGGTACAGACATCCGTTCGCACTCCAAGAGATAATACGAAATGAACAATTTAGGATTCTTTTATCGCCCCAACCAAAGATACGGTGAAACAGTAAGGTATCCCATCGAGTTAGACTATTTGTAAATTCTCTAAGCATAGTGTACAAAGTTAGCAGGCACTGGCATAGCACAAACCTGCTCTATCTTTTCTCTCCGTGTGTCTTGGTCTGAATATATTGGATTAAAAGTTCACATAATTACCGAGGTCCCGGAGTGCGATGACATTATAGTCATTTTCCGCGAGATGCGCCATATACACTTCAAATTGCGCTGGTGTCGTGTGAACCCATGGATGCTCAAGATCCGGGACACCGTGGAACGTGAGAACCGCTATATTCCCATCTTTTGCTTGTGCAAGTGCCCACTCGAAATCGTCAAAGTTCCAATGTGGACCCGAAGCACCTGTCGTCGGGATGAGGAGTCGATGATGCACCGTTGGGTTATATGCAGGTCCGCGTCCGCCTTCACCGTCGTAAGGGAACTCTGGGGCAACACCCCGTCGGGCAAAATGAAAGCCGTGTTCCGCAAGCACTTCAACAGCGGCTTCGCCGTGGCTATAACCGGGATAACAGAACGTCGTGGGTTTCGGAATACCGGACGCTGCACAACGTACATCAATATGCGATAAATCCCCACGGAGTTCCGCCGCTGATTGTTGGGTCACATTCCGGTGGTGGCGTGTATGATTGCCAATCTCGAAACCCGCATCGTGCAATCCACGCACCTCTTCCCACGTCATGTAGGCTTCTTTATTTCTCAGGAAGTTTAGACCTTCGGTAATGTAAAAGGTGGCACCAAAGTCGTAGGCACTCAGAAGCGGACCTACAAAAGTCGCCTGCGATTTACATCCGTCGTCAAATGTCAGGACAACGAGTTTATCAGGGATCTCTTTCGGTGAAGCGTTTTCCATACTATTAAATGTGTAAAGATAAAAAAACAAGTGTTGTCAAACCCTAATGCCCGAAGAGTTTTGACCACTTGTTCGCAAGTCCATTCCAAGTGCAACTCAGATTATTTTAGTAAAAATGAATGCGATACTACTCATTAGAATTATTATAATCCCTAACACCTATTTAAATCAAGGAAAATCATCATTACTGACGACTGACAGTGCGGGGAATGCCATTAAGGCATTCATACCCCGGTGAAGCCTACACGGGCTTCATACCGTTGATTACATGCCCATAAGGAAACCTGAATACCATTGATTCTGATTCGCGTAGCGGAACGTCCTGACCGCTTGTTCTATAGAAAAAACATTTGACAAAAATTCTGAAATGCATTAGGATATAAACACGGAGGTGATGACTATGATTGATCGACGTGGATTTCTAAAATCGATGGCAGGTTTGACAACAGGCATTCTCCTGTCATCAGCGTGTGCAGAAGGGGACGAAGCAAATATTGCCAGCGACCGTTTAGGCACCCTCCTGCCAACACGGAGACTCGGACGCACCGGCGAAGCGGTAACCATGCTTGCCCTTGGCGGATGGCATATCGGAGAGATGTCTGAAGCGGAGGCACAGAAAACAATTGACATCGCACTTGAAGGCGGCGTCCGGTTCTTTGATAGCGCAGAATCTTATCAACGCGGTGGCAGTGAGAGCCGTCTCGGGAAACTATTAGTGCCAAAATATAGAGATGATGTGTTTCTGATGACGAAAACGACGGCAATTACTGCTGATGGTGCTTGGAGACATCTCGAAGGTTCACTCTCACGTTTGAACACCGAACAGCTCGATCTCTGGCAGGTGCATTCGATCAGGAACCCCGCAGACGTAGATGAGCGAATTGATAACAGCATCCTTGATGTTATGCTCGAGGCGAAAGAGACAGGGAAAACGCGCTATATCGGATTCACTGGGCATTCGAGCCCTGCAGCCCATGAACGTATGCTTGAACGTACCGATATTTTCGATGCATGTCAATTGTCAATGAACCTTGTTGATATGAACTACGAGAGTTTCATTGAAAGAGTCGTCCCGACGCTCGTTGAACGCAATATCGGTGTCATTGGGATGAAGGCACTCGCGAACGGTGGATTTTTCGGTGGGTCGCGGCACGGTAAACACGGCTCAAATCCGAAAGTCGTCCCTGATAAAGTCAGCGTTTCCGAAGCGATTCGGTTTGTCTGGTCTCTACCGGTGAGCACACTTGTTACTGGTCCTGACAATGCCGAGCAGATGCAAGAGAAAATTGACATCGCCAAAAAGTTCACAGGCATGGAAGATGATGAGAGGCAAGCGTTGATAGACAAGGTCGAAGATATGGCTGGCACAACGGTTGAATTTTACAAAGCCTAATGTTCTGTCAACTTTCAAATGATGGGAAACCCCAGTTCGTAGTAGTGCGATTTATCGCACGTCAGAAACGGGCAATGAATTGCCCTACTACGAACGACCTGTCAGTTTAGATGTGACAGACTACTAACGTCTGCCGGCACACTACGAAGAATACCTCATGCCGACCTTTCTGCGCTTGTGCGTTTTAATCTGTCTATGTATTCCTGCGGAAGCCGATGTCCGATTTACGGATGTCACCGAACTGTCTGGTGTCGAATTTCGGCACGCCACAGGGGCAACCGGTGAACGGTATATGCCTGAAACGATGGGTGCTGGATGTGCCTTTTTCGACTACGATACTGATGGTCATTTAGACATTCTCCTCGCAAATGGAACACCTTGGGAACTCGCGGGAACGACATACACCCCGCGGCTTTATCGCAACATAGGCAGCGGACGGTTCGTCGATGTTACTGAAGCAGCGAAACTGAACGTCCCCATGTATGGGATGGGCATAACGGTGGCGGATTACGACAACGATGCCGATCCGGATGTCTACTTCACCAACGTCGGTGAAAATCGACTCTTCCGCAATAACGGAGACCGAACTTTTACGGATGTCACTGGATTCGCAGCGGTCGCGGATCCAAACTGGTCGACAAGTGCCGCTTTCTTTGATGCCGATAACGATGGGTGGCTCGACCTGTTTGTTTGCAACTACGTTGAATGGACCCCTGAGACGGATCTGCCGTGTACAGTGATTTCTACGACTGACAACAAGCGACACCGTACCTATTGCACGCCGACTGTCTATACTGGGCAGTCCGCTCGGTTTTATCGCAACCGAGGGGATGGCACCTTCACAGACCTCACTGTGCAAGCTGGACTCTACAATCCGATAGGAAAATCGCTCGGTGTTACCCTGTTGGATTATAACCGGGACGGATGGATTGATCTCGCTGTCGCCAACGATACTGAACCCAATTTTCTCTATCGGAACAACGGGGATGGCACATTTACCGATGAAGCCCTCGTTATGGGTATTGCCTTCAGTGAGACAGGGAGAGCACGGGGTGGTATGGGCATTGATGCAGCGGATGTCTATAACAACGGCGGCACCGCAATCGCCATCGGCAATTTTAGCAACGAAAAGAGTGCCTTCTTTTACGCGGAATCAGGCGACCCCTATTTCACGGATAACGCTAACCGTGTCCAGATTGCCGATCTAAGTTACCGGTCCCTGACGTTTGGGGTTTTGTTTTTTGATTGCAACTTAGATGGCGTGCTCGATCTGTTTTGTGTGAATGGACACATTGAACCGGAGGTGCTTCGTTATCAGCAGCATACCCCTTATGCACAACTCCCTTCCCTCTTTCAAAATCAGAAGGATGGGACGTTTCGAGATATTACAAAGCACGCTGGACTCGTTCGCGAGGGGGTCGGACGCGGGTGTGCCTACGGCGATTACGATAACGATGGCGATCTGGATCTCCTTGTAAGCAATAACGGTGTTAAAACTGAATATGCTGGGGCATGGCTTCTGCGAAACGATACCGAACCGTTGTCTAATTATCTCCGAGTGAAAACTGTGGGTGTCCGTAGCAATCGAGATGGTATTGGTACACAGGTCCGAGTAACGTCGGGAGATAGTCTCCAATACCAGATGGTTCGCACGGGTAGTAGTTATTGCTCACAAAGCGAGACGATATTGACTTTCGGATTAGGGGAGACTGAGACAGTCGCGCAACTCGAAATTCAGTGGCCCTCTGGTGAAGTAGACCGGTACGTAGCACTCAAAGCCAATCAAACGATAGAGGCGATTGAGGGAGCATCCAAAAAATGAGACTCAGTCTATATGGATTAGGACTTACGCACGCCACTGGTAGGTGCGGTTTCCAACCGCACCGGATTTCTCCGATAGGAAGTGCCTTCATCATATCAAGATGGCGTTCTGACGTAATTTTGCGTAAGTCCTATGGATGTATCTTTCTGATAGTTTTAGTACTCATCGGTGGATGTCAAAGTAACGAGAACACATCCATCGGTAAAAAGAAACCGGCATCCACAACAGTTGCTAAGTCAACAGTTTCACCCTCCGCACAGGACTACAACAACAGCGGGACTGCTTATCAACGCGCTGGGAGACTCCCCGAAGCGGCCTCGGCTTATCAACGCGCGATTGAGATGAAGCCGACGTTGGTTGAGGCACACCATAATTTAGGCACTGTCTATGTGATGCAAGGGAGACTCGCTGAAGCGATTATCGCATACAAGCGTGTGATTCAGTTGAGACCGGATATGGCGGAGGCTTATATCGACTTAGGTAGAGCCTATGGATTCGCAGGACAGCTCGACGAAGCGATTGCTGAATACGAGAAAGCATTGACGCGAGATGCAACCCTACCGCATGCCCACTATGGCATCGGGGTCGCATACAGACATAAAGGTGTCCTCTCGGAAGCGATCTTTGCCCTTGAAAAAGCGATTGGACTCAAACCGGATTTTCCAGAAGCACTGATGCAGCTCGGCTACGTTTATCGAGAAACAGAACGTTTCACAGAAGCATTGGAAGCCTTTACGACAATTACGCATATCTATCCTATGAGTGCCAAGGCATATCACGAAATTGGGGTCTGCCATACAAAACAGAACGCATACCCTAAAGCCATTAAGGCTTTTGAGAGAGCCTTACAACTCAATCCAGATGCGGTCGAGACGCGGAACCTATTACGGGTTGCCCACGCGCGGGTCGCACGTCAAAAATAACATCGTATTAGCCTATGTTGTAGTAGGGCAATTTATTGCCCATCATTGATTTGGAACGTGCGATGAATCGCACTACTACGAACGGGTCTC
>JAPPII010000047.1:0-94182 GCA_028820845.1 Candidatus Poribacteria bacterium | reverse complement strand
TTGTTTGTAGTAGGGCAATTTATTGCCCGTCTATTACCGATTAATTCCGAAGAAGACTGTATGAAGATTAAGAATTTAATCAGGCAGTTTCTCAACGTGCGATGAATCGCACTACTACGAACGGGTCTCTTGTTTGTAGTAGGGCAATTTATTGCCCGTCTATTACCGATTAATTCCGAAGAAGGAGGAAAAAATGCGTCAGATTATATTTTTCGCGTCGCTGATAGCGATATTTTCCGCTGCAACTTTTCTCGCATCCGCTGCTGATATCGAAGATGGGTTGTGGATGTATCTACCGATGAATGAAGGTGCAGGAAACAAGGTCGCTGACCACGGACCTCACAGTTTTGACACGGAACTCAGTAAGAGCCCACCGAAGTGGGTCGATGCCAAACACAATGACCTCAAACAAGTGATGGAGTTTGACGGCAAGGAAACCTTCATCATGATTGACATGGCAGGTCAGAACAAAGACATCGATTCCCACTTTGATGATAAAAAGGGCATTACCATCTGTGCATGGGTCAAGGTGCTGAAAGTCGGAACGGATGCCCACGGGCAAACCCGTCAACCTATCGTCATGAAAGGTGCCGGTGGACAGTGGGAATTCTCGCTCTATATTTATGACGATTTCGGGGCAGGGATGTCAGTTTGGACATGCCCGGGTTCTGGTGTTTCGGAACCACACGGCGCAGGCACAGCACCCGGCGGCGAATGGATTCACCAATGCGGCACGTTCCTATTGGATGAGGGCGTGCGCGTTTACGTCAACGGAGACGATGACCCCGTCGCCCAAGCTCCTGATAACGGCAACGGTCCTTGTGAAGCCGGCAACCGCCCTGTATTTATCGCACACCGCGAGGATGGACAGTGGTTAAACGCTGTGATTGCTGAAGTCTATATGTGGGACAGGGTGATTGACGTTGATGAGATGAATCTTGCTATGAAAACAATTGGCGGATTGGCGGTTCAACCCGGAGGGAAGTTAACGACCACTTGGGGCAATGTGAAACGCCGCTAACGACTGATAAGGAAATGGAAGGCTGGAAGGCTGGGTTCCCAATCTTCTAACCTTCCAACCCTCCACCCGAATCTTCCAATCTTCCTTCCTACCATCCCGATTAAGCCATTATTTCTTCAGACGCTGGATTCGTTTTGAACCCACCCGCCATAATGTTGTTATAAGGCTCCTCTTCAGGACGACCGACGGGGCGCATTTCAGGCTTGTGGTATCCGAATCGAACGGCTTTCCGCCACTGCTCTGTCCGATTGACCTCTGACCAGTGGATGAGGCAATAGCTAAAGAAGATAACATCTCCTGCTTTTGCCGGAACGGGAATCGAGTCAACGAAATCTGGATGGAATTTATCGGTAGGCAGATGCGGTGCCGTGCCTTCACCCGTGATGTGTTCCCGCGGTCCCTCTTTATGGCTGCCAGGGACGACCCGTAGGGCACCGCTCTCAAAGGGAGCGTCATCGAGATGGACGAGACAATCAACGAAGTCGAGTCCGTCGTGTGGATAGAACGGATAGTCTTGATGCATCGGGAACGGTGTCCCTTTTTCCGGTGGTTTCGCATGTAGCACGGTATGGTGCCACTGAATCGTATCACCAATGAGTGCCTGTACTGCACCCGTCAGCCGTTCATGGAAAATCACCCGACCCCATGCCGCAGAGTAGAAATGCGGGTTGTGCATAAAGACAGCCTTCGTCGTCTGCTGATCTTCTTCCTTGAGGTAGAGTGTACGCCAAGGTCCCGGCCAACCGATCGTCTCCTGTCCCCAATTGTTAATAATCCTCACCATTTCGGATGCCAGTTCTTTCGTTTCTTCAGGTGCAAAGAGTTGGTCTACCTTGAGATAGCCATTCTCATGATAAAAATCAACCTGTTCTTGCGTTAGCATGTTTGGACTCCTTATCGCTATAGAATGTCTCGCGTGAATGCTGGAAACTGTTAGTTGCTCTGAATTCTACTTCAAAACTGTATATTTTGTCAATGTGCTTTGTATTTATATCCAGAGCCATTCAGTTCTCTGGTAGGAGGAATTTCCTAATCCCGACTTTTCGGATAAACCGGACAAAAACCTTAAAACTAAATGACCCTATCTTTTTCTCTGATCCCCTTGGCATCGTTTGCTGAATGTTGGAACCACAAGGGTTCAGGAAATAAATACCAAAAAACGAAATTAGAAGTGCGGAGTATAGGTTATACCATTTCTAAAAGTTTATGCTACAATTTCAAATCAGAAATGGTATTAGATTAACAGAGTTGAGCAGCCTCACAGCTTGAAATTATTTTGATACCAAACTTCTGTATCAGTCGAGTCCTATTTTGATTGTGAAATATAGATGTAGTTCCCGCATTCCCAGCTTTATCATCTGTACAAAAGAAATCATTCCCTGCTGCATAGTGTGCCGCAAGTGAGTCACCATCGACCCACTCAGCAATCGCTTCCGCAAATTCCTTCCAGCGTTCTACAAATTCCTTCCTACGTTCGACTGGTATTGAATGGACATCTAAACCAACCAGATTAAATTCCTCTTTAAATCTATTGTATGCTGCCTGCCCGCAACCCATACTTGTTATGTAGTCACTACAACTTGCTAATGGTTCAGCATATCTCCAGAATTCATCCATATCGGTGGGATTGATATACATGTCATCTGGGATATTTTTAGGACGGACTGTTCCTATATTTGTCATTCTGAGCACCCGGAACCCAAGATTTCGGGCTTCCAAAATCTTAGCCCACAGCTTAGGGTGGAAGCCTGGGTGAAGTTCAACGTTTGGTTTAAAACCAATTTGCATAGTCAGCGTCTCACCTTTAGGTGGTAAATTATTAATCGTTGTACGGAGATGATAATTTTCAAAGAATTCAACTCTCAACTTCTTTTTAATGGGTTCTAAACTTAAAGCAATTTCACAGATATGTGACCGAATTCTACCGTCGCGGATTTTATCTTTTATTTTCGCAAGGTGGCAGTCATTTTCATCAATTATTCTTTCCCAAACGTTTGAATCAAAGGTTACATTCATAACATGCTCCAATTCTCAATACCTTCGTCAAAAAAGCATTGGTTAAATACGGGATTGTAATGCCTCAGTAAAGTTAAGACAAGTTTTGTTCTCAAAATCGGCAGGTGTCAAATACCCTAACGTTGAGTGAGGACATTTCCGATTATACACTTGCAGGATAAAATCACACACCACGCCAGCAGAGAGTTCCCATTCTGAATGCCGAGTGCGCTATAATCCCAAAAAAAATCCGTGACAAAAATTTTCTTTTTTTGCTATAATATATCTGACGTGGACGCAAAACTTTGGAAGCACCTTCGCTACTGAAGTGTTGCTCACGTCAGGGCAGCTCCCTAATTTCTTAGGCGCGCCGCAGGTGCTCAGAACACCCGCGACGCTTAGCACTGCCATAGGTAGAGTATGACAGCGCTGGTTTCTATTGTATCACAACATGCGCTTTGCGTGTGAGATTAATGGGAACCAGCACCCTATAGGGAAGGTTGCCAAATACCTTTCTATTCCCTCTCGATGCGCCCATCAGCGTACCCCCTATAGTCCTGTCATTTTTCTTAGAGTGAGAGAAAAGGGCTTTCCTTCACTCTCATATTGCAGCCCGCAAGAGGACTATGAACATTCGATTTGCCCCCAACACGCTCTATTACGGCGATTGCCTTGATGTTATGGCAGACTTTGAGAACAGGTGCATCGACCTGATCTGCCTCGATCCCCCCTTCAACTCCAACGAGAAATACAACAAGGTTTTCAAGAACTCCGGACTCCGCATTGATCCACAAATCAAAGCGTTTGATGACGTCTGGCTCTGGGACAACACGTCCGCAGAACGCGTCGCGCGCCTCAAGAACGCTGTCGCCAACCCCGCATCAAAGGTGATTGCTGGATTTGAAGGCTTCATCCCGCAAAGCAAGATGTTGTCCTATACCTCCTACATGGCAGAACGCCTCTTTATCATGCACCGGATACTCAAGGATACAGGCAGCATCTACCTACACTGCGACCCCTACGCCAGCCACTACCTCAAACTCATAATGGATGCTATTTTTGGTGAAAAGAACTTTCGGAACGAGATTGTTTGGCATTACCGTAGATGGACCACAGGAAACAGAAACTTTCAACGGATGCATGATGTTCTTTTCCGATACACAAAATCAGATGATTTTAAATTCAATGTACAGTACGAACCCTATGGCGATTGGATAAAGAAAGATTATTCATACACAGATAACGACGGTAGAAGATGGCGATGGCACACCGTTAAAGGAAAAAGATACAAAGTCTATCTTGAAGATGAAAATAGAGGTGTCAAATTAAATGATGTTTGGCAGATACCGCATTTAGGATCAACTGCCAATGAACGTCTCGGCTACCCAACCCAAAAGCCGCTTGCACTCTACGAACGCATCATCAAAGCGTCCTCTAATCCCGGCGATCTCGTGCTTGACCCTTTCGCAGGCTGTGGCACGACCATAGAAGCCGCTGCGAAAAACGGGAGGGATGTTATCGGTATAGACATCCTCCCCTTCGCACTCCGTTTGATAAACCGATACCGCCTTGCCCCTAACGGTATAACCCCGCTTCCCATCGAAGGCGTACCTGTTGATATGGACACCGCCCGTCAACTTGCCAAAACCGTTCCGTTCAAGTTCCAGGACTGGGCGATCTCACTCATAGACGGCTTGGCATCCAACCCACAGAAAGTTGGCGATGATGGTATTGACGGGTTCGGGATGTTCCTTAACACGCCAGATAACATGGATCGCAAAGCCATTATCGTTCAAGTCACAGGTGCCGCCGGCTCACAGAAGGCGAAGTTTGATAGACTTCACGCCAATATCCGAAACGAGAACGCCGCAATGGGCATCCTCATCACGCTCGACGCGCAAACGGCACAGCGGAATTGGAAACATACCTTAGACCCTATCCGGATGGGCGAAACCACTTACCTCCCTCTACAGTGTTTCTCAATCGAGGAATACTACCGAAACAACGAGCAATGGGATCGGATATTGACGCTCCCCTCGCTGGCAAATCCGTGGACAGGCAAGCATATGCAGCAGAATATCTTATTTCAGACGTAATGGAGGGAATGTAAATGCCGCTTGGAAGCGAATCTGATGAAAGATATTGAACGCCATAACTTCTTCAAAGTGCCTCGCTTGGCAGGTTAGGTAGGGATCATGAAAGAAGCCATCGTTGAACAAGCCGTCAAAATGAAAAAACCATTTACAACGACAGTGGGTATTTTGGGGTTGCTCTGTCTGTGTGCTATCTTCGGTGGATCGGAGTCCCCGAAAGCGACTGTTGTCCCGTATCCAGTAGAGGATTTCGCGGGCGATGTCGCATACCGCGTTTTGCGCGTCATTGATGGGGACACGGTTGAGATTGACTATGAAGGCGAAACGACTCCTGTCCGGCTCATCGGCGTGGACACACCAGAGACGGTGCATCCCAACCAACCCGTTGAGCCGTATGGGAAAGAAGCCTCGAATTTCACCAAGAATCTGTTGACGGGCGAATCTGTCTATCTTCGGTTTGACGGAGATCGGACGGATAAATACGACAGGCTGCTGGCATATCTGTATCGGGTCCCAGATGGGCTTTTTGTGAATTTAGAGATCGTGAGGCAAGGGTATGGGCATGTCTATATCCGTTTTCCGTTTAAACACACTGAATTGTTCCAGCACTATGCGGCAAAAGCGAGGAAAGTTGGCAAAGGGGTATACAGCGGTGTGCCAGAAGATCCCCCAGAAACACCGGAACCGAAACAAAGTGAGCAGGTGTACAGGACAGAGACAGGCAAAAAATACCATCTCGCGGGGTGTCGTTGGTTGAAAAGCAAAATACCGATAACGTTGGAAGAAGCGAAGTTGCGGTATGAACCGTGTAGGGTATGTAATCCGCCACAATGAAGTTGTTCAGATTGCTCGTTAGTAAAAGACTGGGCGGTCGCGCTGTGTGCGCTCGGTGCTTTAATTGTATCCATCGTTGCCTTACGAAAAAACAACCCGCCATCTCACCCACCGCACAAGACACCCCCAAAGCAGTGTCTCAATAAAGAAGATTCTCATGTTTTTTATGTTTTTAATTTTCATCTTATTGATTATATTGGACTGCCATCGGAAATTCGGGCCACCTCTAAATCAAGATTATGATATAATAACGCAAGTTGCCACCCTGTAGCATAATCTTTTAGATTGTGTATCTGTGTGTGCAAACTGAAAGTTTACGCTACAAAATGCTTGGATCATCGACAGTTTTCAGTAAAAAACGAGGTGTGCATGTCTAAAATCGTGTAAGTAGCAACTTGGGTTATAATAACAATCACACTTGAAAGGAGCATCCGATGGCGAAGCGAAAACGAAGAACCTTCACCCCCGAGTTTAAAGCGAAAGTTGTGCTTGAGGCACTCCGCGGTGAAAGTTCCCAAGCGGAACTGTGTCGGCGACATAACCTCAGCGAAGCTCAACTCTCAAAATGGAAGCAGCAACTCCTTGAAAACGCAGCGTCTCTCTTTGAACCCACTGATAAAATATCTAAAGACGATGCGGCACGGATTGCTCACCTTGAGCAACTGGTTGAGAAGTTGACCGTGGCATTAGACATCCACAAAAAAGCCGCGGCGCTTATCAACGCGGCACGCGACGATTAACAACTCCGAAACGCCTTCACTTAGCGTTAGGGTATTTGGTATCTGTTGCATTTGAAAAATAACACTGGTCTTAACTTTGCTAAATTTTGGTCTGAATAAACGTTGCCACTTCATCTGTAAAGTTGAAAGAGACTTTTGGTTCATCACACATCTCTTAACAACTTTCAACTTTAGTTCACTTTAGAACACTTCGCAACTTTACCCCATTTTAGCACACTCGCAAACTTTCTTGCGCTGACTGCTGACCGCTAACGAAAAAACAAATCCTTGCATTAATCTCCAATCCATTATAAAATACTTGCATCCCGTATCAAGGAGAGAAGCAAGCAATGAGTCTTTTGGGTATTGATGTAGGCACCACTGGATGTAAGGTCATCGCCTTCCGCGAAGATGGTACCGTTCTCGCGCAGGCATACGGCGAATATCCGTTGAACCACCCGCAACCCGGTTGGTCGGAACTCGACGCGAACGTCGTCTGGGAAAATATAGCAACCGGCATTCAACAGGTTGCAACACAAACACAATCCGATCCGATTGAGGCAATCAGTGTCGCTTCACAAGGTGAAGCCGTAACACCGATAGCAGCCGATGGACAGATTTTAGCAAACGCAATTACCACGTTTGACGCACGGACATCCGGCATCTGTGATGCGTTGAGACAACACATTACGCCGCTCGAAGTGATGCAAATCACCGGAATGCCAATCAGTGATATTCATACCTTAGCGAAACTTATCTGGATACAGCAGAACCAACCCGACATCTATCGACAGGTATGGAAATTTCTCGGCTTTGAGGATTTCGTCTATTTCAAACTCGGTGTTCCGCCAGTTGTAGACTATTCCCTCGCTGCCCGCACAATGGCGTTTGATATTATCAATAAGTCGTGGTCAGAGAAGATGCTCGGTCTGGCGGATGTAGATGCAGCCCTTTTTCCTGATACGGCACCTTCGGGAACAGTTATCGGTGAGGTAAGTGCCGAAGTGGCTGACGAACTCGGTTTACCACAAGGCGTGGTATGCGTTACAGGTGGACACGACCAACCGTGTGGTGCGTTAGGGTCAGGAATCATTCGGAGTGGTGAGGTCATGGATGCCACCGGTACCGTTGAATGTATAGCCCCTGCTTTTACAGAGCCTGTTATCAATCAGCAGATGATAGACGGCAATTTCGCCTGTTATCCACACGTCGTTGACGGCTTGTATGTCACGCTCGGTTTTGTATCCAGTGGTGGCGTTGTGCTGCGATGGTTCAGAGACACGCTTGCACAGACAGAGGTCGCACAGGCGGAAGCAGAGGGACGGGATGTCTACGATATATTGATGGAAAAATTACCCGATGCTCCGGGAACGGCGATGGTGTTGCCGCACTTCACGGGTTCAGGAACCCCTTATCTCGATCTCGAATCGAAGGGCGCGATTGTTGGGTTGACGCTCTCGACGACGAAAGGTGAACTCGTCAAAGCGATTTTGGAAGGCATTAGTTACGAAATTAAGCAGAATCTCGCCATGCTGCAGGACGCGGGTGTTATCATCAATGAAGTCCGTGCTATCGGTGGCGGTGCGAAGTCTGAGAAATGGCTGCAGCTCAAAGCCGATATGTTTGGGAAAAAGGTCATCGCACTTGATATATCCGAGGGGGTGTGTCTCGGCACGGCTATCCTCTCTGGAACTGCTATCGGCAAGTATGACTCTATTGAGTCGGCTGTTGAGCAGTTGGTCACACCCCGTGAGGTGTACTATCCGCGTGAGGATGTCGCACAGCGTTACGACGAAAAATTAAAGGCATACGAACAGATTTATCCTGCCCTACGCACACTCAATTACGAGGTGTAGAGAGACGCATGAAAACTTATGTTGTCGGCATTGACATCGGCGGGACGAAACTTGCTACGGTTGTCGCTGATAATACGGGACATATTCTCAACAAGGTACGCAGACCGACACTCGCAGAAAGAGGTCCAGAATACGCCCTTCAATTGCTATGTGATATGGTTCATGAGACCATCGAATTAGCAGGTTTAGCACGGACAACGATTTCAGCGATCGGTGTCAGTTGTGGCGGTCCGTTGGATACTAAGACCGGGATAGTCTATTCACCACCGAATTTGCCCGGATGGGACGCGTTACCTCTTAAGGCGAAACTTGAGTCCGAGTTCCAGATACCCGTAACCATCGAGAACGATGCCAATGCAAGCGCACTGGCAGAATACAGGTTCGGCGGTGGACGCGGTTATAACGCCGTTCTCTATATGACGATGAGCACAGGCATCGGCGGCGGTATAGTGCTTGATGGACAGGTCTATCACGGTGCCAACGACAGTGCCGGAGAAGTCGGGCATCAGATACTTCTACCAGATGGACCGCTTTGTGGGTGTGGCAAACGCGGATGTCTTGAGGCACTTTGCTCAGGTCCCGCGATTGCGCGTCGCGCCCAAGCCGCAGTCCGAAATGAAAAGGCATCCGCAACAGCACTCTTAGACCTCGCTGGTGGACGTGTTGAAAATGTCAGATCGGAACACGTACTTGCGGCTGCGCGTCGTGATGATGCCTTGGCACTGCAGCTTGTTGAAGAGACAGGGTATTATATGGGCTGGGGAATCGCGAATTTAGTAAACATTTTGAACCCTGACATCGTTTTACTGGGGACGATTGCCATTGCTGCCGGTGATCTGCTGCTCGACCCGATTCGGAAGACGGTCTCAGAATTTGCGATGACACGACCCGCCGAAGCCGTTAAGATAGTCCCCGCGGAGTTAGGGGAAGCGTTAGGTGACCTCGCTGCCGTCGCGTTAGTTGTTTGACAAATCTCTATTTGGGAAGGAAATTAGAAATCCAAAATGGAAAGAATCCAAAATTATATTTCACATCTTCAAGACGTTTTGGCACGACTCGCCTTAGCGGATGTCCGACGTTCCATAGATGCTATTATGGAAGCGTATCACGCTGAAAAGCAAATTTTCGTGATTGGCAACGGTGGGAGTGCCTCTACAGCCTCACACATCGCCTGTGACTTAGGAAAAGGCACAAGCGTCCCGGGCAAACCCCGTTTTCGAGTTATCAGTCTGACCGACAACGTTGCTACAATGACGGCTTGGTCCAACGATGTCTCTTATGAAGATGTTTTCGTCGAGCAGCTGAAGAATCTCGTCAATCCAGAGGATGTCGTTATCGGCATCAGTGCGAGTGGGAATTCGGAAAACGTCCTCCGTGCGATGCGACACGCCAGCGACATCGGCTGCAAAACGATCGGATGGAGCGGGTTCGGCGGTGGTAAGTTAGCATCGATTTGCGATGTCAATGTTGTTGTGGATAGTGACCGTTATGGACCTGTAGAGGATGTCCATCTGATTCTGAACCATGTCCTACACGCCTGGATTCAAGAAGAATTCGCGTCCAATAACTAAATTACAATACATCTTGACGCGTAGGCTTGCCTTAAGATATAATAAATTTACAACCAATCTTTTAAACTATTTGTGCCAAAAACAGGTTCAGAGTCAAAAAATATAGAATCGGCAAGCCCAAAAACGGTAGGCGTAAGGAGTAGAATTATGAGACGCGAATTGGTTCTTATCGGGTGTGTGCTCCTTTTAATCGGATGCCTTTTCATGAGAGGCGATCTGTCTGCGCAAGACGGCGCGCTCGTTTACGTGATTGATATCCGGAACGAGATTGGCAGCGGACTCGGTACCTATATTAGTGATGGTATTAAGGTCGCCGAGGATGCCGGTGCCGATGCGATTGTCTTTGATGTAGATACGCCCGGCGGTAGAGTGGATTCTGCCGTGAATATCATCCGATCCATTCAAGATACGCAGGTGCCAACGATCGCTTTTGTGAATCGACAGGCTATTTCTGCAGGCGCCATGATTTCTATCGCGTGTAATCAGATTGTGATGACTTCTGGCGGAACAATCGGTGATTCGGCGCCTGTTGATATTCAGGGACAGGAGGTCGGTGAAAAAGCCGTCTCCTACATTCAAGGCACTATTCGGGCAACTGCTGAACGGGAAAATCGGAATCCCGATATTGCCGAAGCCATGGTAGACAAGGAACTCGTTCTCGTCAAACTCTCAGATGGACAGATCGTCAAGCTACTGCCTGAAGAATACATCACACGGGAAGAAGAGGGTGAACAGATGGAAATCCTCTGTGCCCAAGGCAAACTGCTCACGCTGTCTACTAATCAAGCACTCGAATACGATTTCGCCGACGCACAAGCCGAAACCCTTACAGAACTGTTAACGCAATATCAAATTGTTAATGTTGCTGGCACCAAGCTGCCCCTTACTGAGGAAGGTATCGCAAGACGGCAACGCGAGTACGGTTTTACGGAAGTAACACCGCTGAAAACACTCTCAGGCGCGCGCGTCGTCGAAGTTGAGGCGACCTTGGCGGATAGGATCGTTTTCTTTCTCACAAACCCCGTCATCAGTTCGTTGCTACTTTCGTTGGGTATCCTCGGTATCTTCATAGAAATTCGCACCCCCGGTTTCGGTGTTCCTGGATTCATCGGACTTCTGTGTGTGGGTCTGTTTTTCGGAGGGCACATGCTGACCAAGATTGGTGCTGAATGGGCATTCCTACTCTTCCTTATCGGCGTTGGGCTAATCGCCTTGGAAATTTTCGTCATCCCCGGTTTCGGTATTGCCGGTGTTTTGGGCATCACACTCATGTTAGGGAGCGTTTTCTTCGTTTTCGACAAAGCTTACGACTTTCGGACTGCAGTCTTATGGCTTTCAGTATCCGTGATTTTAAGCGCAGGAATGATTATCCTTGCTGTCGTTTATCTACCTGAAACCCAACTTTTCCGAAGGTTTGCGCTGTCAACAGTTATGGACACGGAGATGGGATACCACTCCTCCAGTCTTGAAAATTTTCAGGACTATCTCGGAAAATCTGGTACTGCGCTGACCCCCTTACGTCCTGCGGGGACAGCAAGGATCGCTAATCAGCGGGTGGATGTCGTCACTACTGGCGACTTTATTCCTCAGAACAGCGACATTAAAGTGATAGAGGTGGAAGGCTCTAAAGTCTTTGTAGAAGCGGTTGAGGAGTCCTAACTCTATTTGTTTCGGTGATGGGCCCTATGGGACAGACTGCGATGTGTCGTAGGCGCATTTAGTGTAGGGTAAAACTATGTGGTTTCTAATTTTCCTCATCGGTCTTGGGATTCTGCTGGTATTTATTGAATTACTGATTCTTCCGGGGTTCGGGGCTGCAGGCGTGCCGGGTTGCTTGCTCGTGCTGATAGGTATCGGGGTCGCATGGGGGCAGTTCGGATTTCAGACTGCGCTGACTTATGCGGGTATAACGTTTGTGGTGGTTATTCCGTTGGCAATAATAGCACTCTCTGTGATGCGTTCAACCGCTGCAGGCAAAGCGTTCATCTTGAGTGCCACGGAAAATAAAGAAATTGGCTTTCAGGCGCCCCCCTCGGAATTGGTAGACTTGGTTGGGAAATCTGGTAAGGCACTCACCCCTTTGAGACCCGCAGGTGCTGCATTGATTGGTGGACACCGCGTTGATATTGTCACACAGGGCGAATTTGTGCCTGCAGAAACTGAGATTGAAGTGATTTTTGTCGAAGGTAGTCGTGTCGTCGTTCGTAGTTTACAATAGAGGGGTTAGCAGTTAGCATTGTCCCGCAAGTCCACACGCGACTTGCGTAGGGCGTTCCATCTTGACCGCTGATAGCCGACTGCTGACAGCCAAATAGGTAGGAGACAAGTAATGGATGTTTTAACGGGGGGAATTGCCCTTGTTGTCCTAATTTTTATTATCGCGTTCTTTTGGTTCGTTCCTGTTGGACTGTGGATTGCTGCTGTTGCCGCAGGGGTGCCACTTCGGATTGTTGATTTGATTGGGATGCGCTTGAGGCGAGTCAATCCGAATATTATCGTCAAGGGGCTAATCAGTGCCCATAAGGCTGGGTTAAAAGTAGCCACTGCCGAGTTAGAGGCGCATTACCTTGCTGGGGGTAACGTCCTTAATGTCGTGAGCGCGCTCATCGCGGCAGATAAAGCCAGAATTGAACTCTCTTTTCAACGCTCTTCCGCTATTGACTTGGCAGGGCGGGACGTGTTTGAAGCCGTGCAGGTCAGCGTTAACCCGCGCGTCATCACGACACCCCGCATCAGCGCACTCGCCTTGGATGGTGTGGAGTTGATAACGACTGTACGTATCACAGTCCGAACCAACATCAATCGACTCGTCGGGGGTGCAGGCGAAGAGACGATCATCGCACGTGTCGGCGAAGGTATCATCAGTGCTATCGGTGCTTCTGAGACCTATGAAGATGTACTCGAAAATCCGGATATCATCACGAAAACAGTGCTTGACCGCGGGCTTGATGCCGGTACCGCTTTTGAAATCCTTTCTATCGATATTGCTGATGTCAACGTTGGGAAAAATATTGGAGCAGAACTTCAGGCAGAACAAGCCGAGGCGGACCTCGTCGTCGCGCAAGCGAAAGCGGAAGAACGGCGCGCCATGGCGGTAGCCCGAAAACAGGAAATGACTGCCAATGTCCAACAGAAGCGTGCCCAAGTCGTTGAAGCGGAAGCACAGGTCCCCCGCGCGCTTGCCGCTGCTTTCCGTGAAGGTAACTTGAACGTTACAGAGCAATAATTAACTGACTTGTAGGCGCGATCTGGTGATCGCGCTGTAGCAATGGAGAAAAGTAAACATGGCACCAACAATGATAGCAGTTATTGCTGTCCTACTTATACTGTTCATAATTATTATTACCTGGCTTGTTCCAATCGGTTTGTGGATTACTGCGATTGCAGCGGGCGTAAAGGTCGGTATTTTCGACCTCGTTGCGATGCGCTTACGGCGGGTCCCACCGGCTTCAATCGTTGAACCACAAATTAACGCAACAAAGGCAGGTTTAACGCTCTCTCTTGACGATCTCGAAGCGCATTACCTCGCCGGAGGACGCGTCGGTAGCGTCGTCGCAGCACTCATCGCTGCGGATAAAGCCAACATTGACCTCGGCTTCGCACAAGCCGCTGCGATTGATCTTGCCGGACGCGACGTTTTGCAAGCCGTTCAGGTCAGTGTCACCCCAGAGATTATTGACATCCCTGAGAGGGGCGATACCAGCGGCGGCATCACTGCTGTGGCTCGCGATGGCATCCAGCTTATTGTGAAGGCACGTGTTACGGTGAGAGCCGACATTGACCGGTTGGTCGGCGGCGCTACTGAAGACACCATTCGCGCCAGAGTCGGTGAGGGGATTATTACAACGATCGGTTCGGCGGCAAGCCATAAACAGGTCTTAGAAAACCCCGTCCTCATCTCGGAAACAGTCCTCGCAAAAGGTTTATCGGCAGGCACGGCTTTTGAAATCCTATCCATTGATATTGCCGATATAAATGTTGGTGAAAACGTCGGTGCTAAATTACAGACCGACCAAGCACAAGCGGAACTCAAGATAGCACGCGCAAAAGCGGAAGAACGGCGTGCCCGCGCCGAAGCGGAGGAAGAGGAGAATAAAGCACTCGTTGAAGAAAAGACGGTTGTACTCATTGAGGCAGAGGCGGAAATCCCGCGCTCTATCGCTGACTCGTTTGATTCGGAGAGAATGAGTGTTATGGATTATTATACGCTCCGCAATATCCTTGCTGATACGGAAATGCGTCAATCTATTGCATCACCGGGTGGCACGCAGGAGATGGATACGACCCGCTCTGCGCACTCCCTTGGACTGTCGTAACCCGCACTCTTATCCGGGCTTGAAGGAGAAAATTGATGGAAAATATCATCCAGATGCTCATCCCTTTGCTTATTGTGATTTTGACGTTTGTTTTAGGCAATCGTCGGCGCAGATCGCAGGGGAACGTTGAAAGAGAAGCTGAGGAGAATGCTGCACCAGAGGGCGATGCTGCACCACCGCCTTTCATGGAAGATTTTCCGTTTGAGACGCGGTTGGAAGACATGATACTTCAGCAGGACGAGGCAGAAGAATCATTGCTCGCTGAAGAACCAGAACCTGTTGCCGACCCAGAACCCGTTGAACCGCCACAGCCACAACCGCCTCCTGTACCCGTCGAATCTCCAGCAGGAATACGTTCCGTTCCTGCCACGGCTCTACTGGATTTGTCACCGAGATCGATTCGTCAAGGGATTATTCTCCGAGAAGTCCTCGGTCGTCCCAGGTCCCGTCAACGCGGCGCACCTTTCCGAGATAGAGACGACTTATAGGCACGCGAACTTATTGGTTATAAGTTGTTGGTTAATGGTTATAGCTTAGCGGTTAGTTTCCAACAACCAAGAACCAACAACCAACAACCAAAGACCAATGATACGTCTCTTTTATAAAGTTTTCCTGATCTCTGCCATTTTTCTCCTATTCGTCGGTTGTTCCCGCCGCCAAGAAATTGCCGAACCGCAGCTACCTTCTTACACCGAGTTCCCGCCGCATGCCCGACATCTCAAAGGGTTCAAGATTTGTCTGGATCCGGGACACGGCGGACAGAGCCATGTCCCAGATTACAAGCGGGGTCCGACAGGACTCCGTGAGGCTGAAGTTAATCTACGCATAGCGTTCCACTTACGTGAGATATTGCAAAAAGCCGGGGTCATCGTCATCATGACACGGGTCGACGATTCTTATGTAAGCCTACCGATGCGGAGTCAGATTGCGAACGAAAGCGGTGCGGATTTCTTCATCTCGCTGCACCACAACGGTATTGATAATCCCACGGTTAATTATACCTCTACTTGGTATCACGGCGATGCAGATGACTCGCGCCACAGTCTTGATCTCGCTCGCTACATTCAACTGGGCGTTTCGGACGCGCTCCAGTTACCTACCTCTCCAGCATCGGGACTTTATTCGGACAAATTAATAGCCGCTTCAGGCTTCGGGGTCTTACGGCGAACCAAATGTCCAGCTGTCTTATGCGAGGCATCCTTTCTCTCGAACCCTGAGGAAGAAGCGCGACTGCGGGATGACAACTATCTCAGGAAAGAGGCATACGGTTACTTTCGGGGTATTGCCCGTTATGTTGAGGGCGGATTTCCGAAAGGTGTTTTGGTAAACCCACAGCGCGCATCTGTCGTTGAAACAAAAACCCCACGCCTCCACATTCGGGTTAAGGATGGTCTGCATGAACGAGGTGCGTGGATGTTGAAGCGTCAGCAGGTTTTTACGGACACTATCCGCGTCAAAATTGATAACGTGCTTGTTCCACATCACTACGACCGCGGGACGGATTTGATTACGGTTGCTATTGAAGAACCTCTTTCAAACGGTGTCCATTTCGTCCAGACTGAGTTGGTGAATTACTATGGAAATCACAGTTTGCCTGTGCCGCAGTGGTTTAAAGTGGCACCCCCGGCAGCTCAGATACAACTGAGCGCGTGGACAGAGACGCTCCCTGCTGATGGAAAAAGTTACGTCGGCATCTCCGCAACCGCACGCGATACTGATGGGATGCCGATTGCCGACGATGAACCCATAGCGGCGCGAACGTCAAATGGGGTTTTGGCAGAGACCCGTCAATTCTCAAAGCATGGCGCAGCGCAATTTTATCTCCACGCACCTGATGTGCCGGGTACAGCGACGGTAGAAATCTCCTACAGAGAGATGCATCTGCCACTGACGATTCACTTTGGGGACACCGATAACGCAATTGTGCAAGGACAGGTCTCTGATGCTGACTCGGGTGACCCACTTCAAGGCGTGCAATTGCAAACTGATTCTGGGTTAACTGCGTCTACAGATACTGAAGGACACTTTTTCATTATGACCGATCCGGCATCAGAAGCCTCCGGTGAGACCGAAACAGTGCTTCACATCTCTAAGAAAGGATACTATCCGGAGGAACACAAAATTCGAGTTGAACCGAATCAGGCAACGGTTATCAAATCTGAACTCTATCCTATTGCAGATGGCGTATTTGCTGCAACAGTTATCGTTCTTGATTCAAAAAGCGAGGCACCTGCCACCAAGCAACTCATTGAGACCCTGCAGCCGATGTTAGAACTTGCCGGGGCAAAGGTTTATAATATTCATACGCCTGGGGTAGAAATGTCCTTGAAGAAACGGATAGAGATGGTGAATGCTATTGAGGGAAACGGATATTACTTGCAGGTTAATCACAAACAGTGGCGTGAAGGACAACCCGTTCTGGTCGCAGCACACTATCGAGGCAATCAAGGGACAGAGACCTTTTTGAAGCGAATACTTGAACAGTTCAACGGAACGCCTTTTAAGACTCCTCCTGTCACCGTTCAAGATAGGACAACGCCTGAAATCCAGCAGACGAACAAGATGGCGATGACCCTTGAAATCAGATCTCTAAATCACCCAGATGCCTCTATCGTGCAGGAAGCATACGCTATCTTCTTTGGCGCGTGGGCTTTTCTAAAAACAGATACGGAAATTGACGTGGAAAAACAGAAGCGTTTTATCGCATATTTAGAACAAATGCGGGAAAAGTAATATGCAGCGTGTTATCTCTCAAATCACAGATTTGCAGCTCCAACATCCATTCAAGATTGCTCGCCGTGCGACAGACGCATACCGACAGGTCATTTCTGTAGAAATTGATGGCGGCATTGGTGAAACGGCACCGGCGCGGTTTTACGGTGAAACTGTTCAGACGGCTCGTGTAGCGTTGGAGATTATCGGACCAGAACTCCCCGACGATCTTGATGCGATTCATGATGTAATGGCGACTGTTGAGGCGACACTCGGCGGTAATTATGCGGCAAAATCTGCTATTGATATGGCACTCCACGATCGACTCGCTAAAAAACTCGGGGTCCCGCTCTATCAGCTCTGGGGTCTCAATCCACATAAAACGCCCCACACATCGTTTACAATCGGACTTGATGAACCGAAAATAATGGCGGAGAAAGCGAAACAGGCTGAAATGTATCCGATCCTGAAAGTCAAGCTCGGCACACCTCGCGATATTGAGATAATTCACGCACTCCGTGACGTAACGGACAAACCCATCTATGTTGACGCAAATACAGCATGGACACCGAAAGAGGCGGTTCGCAAAATTCGCGAACTTGCGCGATACGGTGTGGAATTGATTGAGCAACCGACCCAACCGAATGATTTGGCTGGACTCAAGTTTGTCCGCCAGCACTCCGAGTTACCAATTATCGCCGATGAAAGCGTCAAACGTGCAAGTGATATTCCGATGCTTGCTGAATGTGTTGACGGCATCAACATCAAACTTGTCAAATGTGGTGGATTGCTTGAGGCACACCGAATGATACAGGTTGCCCGCACACACGGCTTGCGTATCATGATGGGTTGTATGATAGAGAGTTCGCTCGGCATCACTGCCGCTGCGCACCTAACGCCACTTGTAGATTATGCTGATCTGGATGGCAATCTGCTTATTGTGAACGATCCGTATACGGGTGGAACGCTTGATAAAGGTAAACTTATATTGCCAGAACGCCCCGGCATTGGGGCCATCTACAGAGGCATTTAGTTTTCCAAAAATTTCCCTTTGGATGCCCGGATTTAGTCTGGGAATAGACTAAATCCATTCCTTGTATTACATTCTTGTTCGGGAAAAGTGTGCTACCCCGAATAAATTCGGGCTTCCAGAAACAAAACCCTTCACATAGATAAACTTATCCCTTAAAACTAAATGACCCTAGTAGTCTGTCACATCTAAACTGACAGGTCGTTCGTAGTAGGGCAATTCATTGCCCGTTTCTGACGTGCGATAAATCGCACTACTACGAACTGGGGTTTCCCATCATTTGAAAGTTGACAGACTACTAGGGCCATCTAAAGAATATTCGTAAAATGTTATCATATATGTTATACTAAAATATAAGTGGTGTGTTTCACATTTTGAATCTCGGTAAATTGGCACTTCAGTTGAAAGGATAATGACCTGCCATGGACGTTTATCAGAGAATGCTTCCCATAAGAACGATTGAACAGGCAAAAGCAATTCGTAACCAGTCCTGGCAAAAATGCGGGTTAATCCCAACATGGGTGAATCAAGAAGAGGTAGGATTGGATTGTTTTTACACACATCCTGATATAGCACACGAATGTAGTGAGAACCTATATGCTACAATGCAAAAGGATGCTGTCAACCTGAAAAACTATCATTTTATTGAACCAAGTGCTGGAACGGGTGTATTCTATAATCTAATGCCAGAAAATAGTCGAACTGGTATTGATATACTACCAACCCGCCCAGAGTTTATAGGCGAAGATTATTTGACTTGGACACCCCCACATAGCGAAAATCAATATGCTGTTATGGGGAACCCGCCATTCGGTTATCGGGCATGGCTGGCACTTGCTTTTCTAAATCATTCAGCAATTTTTGCTGACTACATAGGTTTTATATTGCCTATGGCATTCCAAAGCGACGGGAAAGGCAGTCCAAAGTACAGAGTCAGAGGCGCAGAACTAATTTTGTCTAAACAGTTACCGTCTAATGCTTTCGTAGATATGAATGGAAACGCGGTTAAACTTAATACGCTCTGGCAAGTATGGAGACGGGGTGTAAATCGTATGCAAGCCGCTCAGACGTGTAATGATTGGATAGATTTGTTTACTATAGATACTCGTAAGGAACGCTTATGTGGACAAAATCGCATGGAAGAAGCAGATTATTTTCTCCAAAGAACATTCTACAATGAACCTCCACGACTTGTTAAAGACTTCTCAGAAGTACGATATGGCTGTGGCTATGGAATCCTTATAAAAAAAGAACGCAATAAAATCAAACATTTGTTAAACAATACAGATTGGTGTCATTATTCCAATCTTGCTGTCCATAACTGTAGACACATATCCATGTATCATATTCGGCAAGCCTTAATAGATGGAGGGTTTGTTGATGCCTAATGCGATTGGGTTAATGAATACAAGCCTTTTACTACTTATTGTGCACTTTTATCCCCAGTTGAATGGAATGGAGAAAATTATGACAAAACAGAACCGAAACGTCCTCATTACCGGCGGCACCGGTATATTAGGCAGTGCTGTCACTAAAGCCTATCTCGCTCAAGGCGACAACATTGCTGTTACGTACCTCTTTGAGAACGAAGTTGAGCGTTTCAAAGAGTTCAACCCTGAGCTCAGCGAAGACGTTACGTTCCTATACGCAAACGTTACGGAAGAAGCCGAAGTTCAGAAAACCATTGAGGCATTCGTATCCCAATTGGGTTCGCTGGATGTCTTGGTAAATATCGTGGGTGGGTTTGTCGGCGGTATCCCGACAGCCGAACTTGAAGAGGAGAAATGGGATTTCATGATGAATCTCAATCTCAAATCCGTTTTCCTCTGTTGTAAAGCAGCGATTCCAGACATGGTTGCCCAAGGATATGGAAAGATCGTTAACGTCTCTGCACGCGCCGGGTTAAAAGGCGAAGCCGGTTTAAGTGCCTATTGTGTCTCCAAAGGCGGTGTCCGCACCTTGACGGAATCACTGGCTGCCGAAGTAATGGATGCAGGAGTCAACGTCAACGCCATTATGCCGAGTATCATGGACACACCGATGAATCGGGAGGCTATGCCGGACGAAGAACACGACCGATGGGTGGCTCCTGCCGATGTTGCTAAAGTTATATGTTTCCTCACTTCTGACGATGCAGCGGTTATCAATGGTGCTGCTATCCCTGTTTATGGGAGGGCGTAATCGTCAGAGACATTCAATTGTCAAGTAATTTATCCAAGGATGCCCGAACAAGTTCGGGCATCCAGGTGAAAATTGCTGGAAAACTAAATGATCCTGAGTCGTACGTATAATGCTATCTATAATGTCTAATCTCATAAAGCAGATCGAATGTTCATAAAAAAACATTTGACATTTTTTGAGATTTAGGCTATAATTACATTTTAGGAAGGCGGCACTCCCAAAAAGTGTCGCTGTGCATTTCACATTCACACAGGGAAATAACAGATGAAGAACCGATGGCTCAGTCATAAAATATCGAAAATAGAGACGTTAGGTGTGCGGTTGCTGGGCGCGTGCTGCTCGGTAGACAGTCGCTTCTTTCCGCCGCCACCGTGTGTTCCTTCGGTTAACATCACTATCTACCCCCCCCCACTTTATTCACGTTAAGTGTTTTACCTCACAAGACAGATATAATTTCTATACAGACTATTTCTACCCAACTGATACCTCTGTTGAACGCAAAGTATCTCAGTAGGGGCTTTGCGCGTTGCATCACAGAACTTACCAATACACCTGAACCTTCGCAACGCAACTTTCACACCTTGACGATCACACCCAGACATGCTATTCTTATGCCATCTCGTGTCGTCATCATGTTTTCCTATAAGGATTTACGCACATTCGCAAATTACCCCCCTTTATCCCCCCGCAAGCAAGGGGAAATTTATAAGGAGTCACAACCCATGCGAGACACGCTCAAACAATGGATACTGCCCATCACACTACTTTTCGTCATAATGACACTCGGATACGGACACCGTAAAACTGACGCACCGAGTCTACCCTGTCATAGAACTTCAGGCTTCTGTCACCCTGAAACACCGCCTCTGTGTCAACCGAGCCTCTGTCAGGACACAGACAACAGATAAGGAGACTACTGATGTTTTTCAAGAATGCGACGTTTCTTGTGTGTCTGATCTACATCCTCTGTTGTCTTTTCGGGCTTTATTGTTTACAGGCAGAGACCCAAAAGGCGACACAGGCTCCAAAGCGTTTTGCCGCGCTGCCCAGCACGGCAGCCCCTGGACCTCTCGAAACCCGTGTCTTTGTTGAGCGTGATGCGTTCTCGGAGTCCATCGACTCGGAGTTCTACCAAACGATTATCCAGAATAACCTGTTTGCACCGCTTGGGACAGTCCTGAACCCGAACGCTGTGCCAGGGGCTACCCTTGTATTGCTTGGGACGCGTGTCTACCCATCGGATCCTGTCGCTGGGTCGGCGTGGTTGAAAAACACCGTGACGGGCGAATATCGCGAGATGTTTCTCGGGGATTCGATGGCGGGTTTGATGCTCACAGAGGTTAAGTCAAAACAGGTCACACTTGAAAGAGACGATGAGCAGGTCGTCTTGAAACTCAAAACCGATATTTTTCTCAACGCAAAAAGGAGATAAACGCATGTTCAATCGACTGTTATCCCAGAATCGTATTTTCACAGCACTCGTGTTGGTATTGGTCTTTGTTGCCAGTGGTCTGTTGTATCTCAACACCGTCAAACGCCAAGCTGACCGGGACCTCCAACGCACCCAAGAGAGGCTGAACGCCTCAAAACCGCCCCCCCCGGGCGAGACCGCTGAGAGCGGACACTGGCACGGCGACGAGTGGCACACCGGCTCCCATGAGACCCCTGCTCCCGCCGGGGCGGCTGTTTCTGGTGGCGTTGAGTTGCCGGCGGATGTAGAAACCGCGGCCCCGACACCTTTAGGTCTCTCCGAAAAACAGACGCATCCCTCTGGGGTGGCACTGTCCGAAGCCGCATCGGAGCAGGGCACCCCTAGTGACCTACCGCGCCTGCCTCCTCTTCCTCCGGATCCTGAATCTCCCGAAGAGCTCCTTGCGCGGAACGCATGGCATGACGCGCTTAAAGCAGAAATGGCTAAACTTAGTGCTATGCCAAGACAGACGAAAGCCGAACGAGAGGCATACCTAGCCGCACGTAAGGCATACTTGGAGAATTCTCGTGCTTTCAGAACCCACGTGGACGAGCTAAGTAGACAACACGAGGATCGTCGTGCTATTTTCGATGAGCGTCATCGAATTCGTCAGCTTCACCGCGCCCAACAGCAACAGCCGGGTGCCGCGGAAGTCGAAACGCAAGGAGGCAGATGATGAAAAGAAACGATTTGAGCGTTGTTCGTCTGTTCTATGTGCTGTGTCTGCTTCTCACAGGCCCCTTTCTGTTCGCTGCGGCAGCAGCAGGCGAAGACGATGACCCGATAGAGAAGTACAAGGAACTCTCCACAAACAAACTGCATCAGACGTATATGACATCAGAAGAGAGTCTGGGAAACGCTGTTGGAAACCACAACGAGGCTGTTAGGAAGGTCGAAAAAGTTCGCGAAGATATTGATGAGAATAAAGCGAGTATAGATCAGACCACGGTAAACTCGTTGATTAACTTGATTCGTATTGCGGGTGCTTCGTTTGCAACGTATATCAGCGGCGGCACCGCAACAGCGGTGATAATTTCGGCCGGGTCCGTTACTGTTGGGAGTCAGGTGATTATCTCGGCAGAGAAAGTAGAACTTTGGGAAAAGGGAGAGGACCTTGAGAACCTCCTTGATGAGGTCAAGTCAAAACAGGCAACACTTGAAGGAGCAGGTGAGCGGGTCGTCTTAGCACTCAAAACGGATATTTTTCTCAACGCAAAAAGGAGATAAGTTATGTTGAACAAGAAGCTTTGGCTACCGATTTTGATTGTGTTATTGATTGCAATAGGCATTGGTGTGTGGCATGGTCAGCGAGTTGCCAATCAAGCCCCTATCAAGGTCTACAAACCCATAGAAGTTGAAAAGACCGAGGTTCCACCGAAAGTTGATGAGATCGCACAAAATGGGCATTTTCACGAAGATGGCACTTTCCATGCAGAACCACATGAAGCAAATGGGATGGAAACCCCTACGCCCGGGGAAGCAGCATCCGAACGGAACGACCCCCTTGATGCGCCCAGTGCCTCGGGAACGGGTTCACAGCGTGAAGGTGTTGCTCTGGATCCTCTTACGTCTGAAGAACGCAAAGCACTTGAGGCGAAAATCCAGCAACTTAGGGTTGAATATAACGCACTCACGCGCGTTAGCGACCCAAAGATTACTCAGGCACACAAACTCTTAGATGAAAATGATGAAATCGGGCGCAAACAGGACGCAATCTTGGCAGAAATGTCTGCGATCCGTGCGGATAAGTGGATCTCTAAAAAAGAAAAGGAACGTCGCGCGGCCCCCCTTTTTGAAGAATATAAGCGACTCGGGGAGTTGAGTAGATCAAAAGGTAAACAGTCTCGGGCCCTGAACACAGAAGCCATTAAACTTCTTGAACAGCAGGAGGTGATCTCAAAAGAAATTGCGGCACTGCGGGATCGATTGCAGGAGGGACAACGATGAAAAACAGACCAATTTTTCTAACAACTTTTGTGTTGTTTGTCTTTTGCTTGCACACTGTACGGCTTGGATTTGCTCAAGGTGGGAGCACAGAAACCCCTGAAAAGCAAGCCTATCGAGATGCCGTGACGAATCTCGGCACGAAAGACCGTAAGTTGATGAAGATTAAAACGGATTTAACCGCTTCAAAATCGAGTATTGAGAAGATAGATGGCAAACTTTCGGCTGCGGAAGTTGCGAGATTAGGAAATGTCGCTCTCGTAGCGGCTGCGATTTTATCTGGAACTGCGGCGACGGCGATCGCTGCAAAGACAGCAGCGGGTATCGTTGCTGGAAAGAACGTCGCAGAGATCCATTAATACTGCGATTGAGGAAAAAGGCTTGCAGGCGACGTTGAAGGAGCTCCAGCAAGGGGCTTACGATCTCGAAACAGAGGTGATCAAGCAGACAGAGATCGTTCAAACCCAGGCAGAACGGGTCAACGAGAAACTGGCGGCGTGGGAAAAGGCGTTGCCGGAGGGTGAGAAACCTATATTTGATGACGAGGAAGTCGAACCGATAGATGTTGCCTCGAAGTTTCCCGATCATACCCGCGAGATAGACCCACCCTCTCAGTCGGAAGCCTCTACAGAGACGCAAGCGTGTCGTGGGTGTATGGAATCGCTCCAACCACCTTATGATGATACCACGATAATACCGCCCGATCCTATATCACAACAAGCTGTGAAAATAAACAAGAAGGTCTATCGGGATCACGGTGTTGTATGTGCGGAAACGCGGCACTCGACGGGTAAGACATGCGAAGGTGGGTTATATTTCACGTGTCCAAACCCGAATGCCGGCACCGTCACGGCGTGTCGGCATGCTGCGGATCATCGCATAGTGGGTCCCTGTCCGGAGGGTGAGGAGAAGCATACATAGCGGAGTCCACGCCCTCGGATCCCAACATCGGTCAACCGCACTATGTGAAGTGTGGTGTGTGTAAAACGCACTTCTGGTCGTGCACAGAGTCGGATAAACACGGGGTCAGTATCTGCGATAAGACACCCGCCACAGAGACGTTGCCCTGTGGTCATGCTGTGGGTTCAAAGGGGATTCATCTGCGGGTGTCTTGTGAGTTTTGTAGCGAACAGTTTTATTTCTGCGATGAGGGTTTAGGGCATGGTCTGGCGCGGTGTCCTCGCAATGACAAGGGGGAGACGTGCACGGTCAGTGGGGGGCGGATGATCCTGTGTGCCGATCCCCCGCATCTGCATAAGTATCCTTCGGAGCCGCGTCCGTGTCCTGCTGCGAGGTGGACGGGCTGCGATGGCACCGGCACTGCTCATAAACGGACGTGTCTTGCGGGTCACACGTATTATACGTGTAATCTGACGGCGAAAGCCGCACATGAAGCACATACCGCCTCGGATGCTGCTCCGAACCCAGACCCGCTGGAGCCGGGGCAGAATCCGGGAGATTCAAGTTCTCAGGAGCAGAAGCACAAAGATGACGATTCGGAGGGGTCTACCCGCCAGCAGGTTGCCTGTCGTGCGGATGCGTGGACGAGTTGCGGTGGGACGGTCTCACATGCGGCGACGTGTCCTGCGGGTCACACGTATTACACGTGTAATTTGACGGCAAAAGCCGCGCATGAAGCACATACCGCCTCGGATGCCCCGCCGCAGGCACCGCCAAAGCAGACTAATAACAACAAGGACCAATCGGGTGCTAATCAGAACAAGGATGGGAACACCAATTCCAACAAGGATGGGGACTCCGATTCGGATTCCAACAACAAGGGTGGCGATTCCTCGGAAGGCGTTCGCAAGTGTGGACATACGAAGTCTGCGAGTGGGGATCATTCGTTTGTCTCGTCGTGTTCGGCGACGAATGCGAATGGCGATGCGTGTGAGCGGACCTCGGGATATTGGACGTGTAAGGGACATACGCACAAGTTCCCTGAGAAGCAGCCGACGTGTCCGGCGCATGGGTGGACGGATTGCGGTGGGGATGCGGGGGATCATGATGCGACGTGCGCTGCGGGGCATGCATATTATACGTGCAATACGGATGCAGCGGAGAGACATTCAAAGCATAAAGCTGCTCCGCCATCGCCGCCACCGCCGCCACCACCACCCCCACAAGCGGATTCAGATCCAGACTCGGATGACGACGATGATGCCTCCGATGCGGACGACGACTCGGATGACGATGACTCTGATGAAGAAGCTGATGACGATGCAGCGATGTGTGGTGCACACGGGTGGACGGGTTGCGGGGGTAAAGCCGGTGACCATGATGCCGTCTGTGGCAAGGGGCATTCGTATTATACCTGTAACGCCTCAGCGAGTGCATATCATGCCAAACATTAGCAACATCCAAGAAAATGGCAAAAGGGTGCGAAGTCAAATCGCACCCTGCTGCGTCTGTACAAGCCTTTCTAAAATTTGCAGGCGCAATGCCGTTTCAATATCCGCTACTTCAGGTTTACCAGCGAGGTTATCTGTTTCGTCCGGATCGTTTTGCACATTGAACAGAAGATAGACTTCGCCATCCGCATTGAGAGCAGCCTTCCACTCCCGATTCAACAACATAATCTCGCCTTGGATCTCAGAGATTGCGAAGTCTCGGTGTGTTGCTTCGGTGTCTGCTAATACCGGACACAAAGACTTCCCGAATTGACGGTGTTCCAGTTCGCCGCCTGCCAGTTCGACGAGTGTCGGACCTATATCAATCCATTCCACTGGACTCTCAGAAATGGCTCTTGTAGGAGGGGTTTGTAACCCCGATGCCTTCGGCGTTCGCACGAGTAACGGTATCCTGACGGCGCCGTTGAGGAAGTTGCTTTTATAGATGAGTCCATGATCGCCGTTCATTTCACCGTGGTCGGAGGTGTGGACGATAACTGTGTTTTCAAGTTCACCGCGCGCCGCAATTGCATCAAGGATCTCACCAATCTGCGCATCTATGAGTGCCACATTGCCTGCATAATTCGCCCGCAGCCGCCCAATTTCCCCGGGTTCAAACGTCGGGTTCACCCGCCCCATGAGTCGATCCAAGTCGCCCTTCGGACGGTCTCCAGCAGGTTGGCGTGGTATTGCTGGCGGCATTTCTTCTGGGGCATACATATTGGCGTATGGTTCGGGTGTATCCCACGGTTCATGCGGCCCACCAAAACTCACCCAGCAGCACCAAGGCTCTTCACGCTTATAGTTTTGCAAATACCGCTTCGCCTGCTGTCCGACATAGACATCTGCGTAATTTTCGAGTCCCAAAGTAGATGGACGGACAAGGTATGGCTTCGTACTGAACCGTTCTCGGTAATCGGCGCGGTAGGCATCCCATAACCCTTTCGTTTCCCATTCCACTGTCATGTGGGACAGGACATTCGCACTCGCTCGCGGTCCGCCGATCTCGTTCACATCGTCCAACCCGTAAGCGTTCATTAACCCTTCACGCTCTCGCAGGTCGCCATTGTGTGGATGGAGATGCGTTTTCCCGAACAGACTCGTCCGATACCCCGCATCCCGCACGGCTTGCATCCAGGTCGGCGTTTCAGCAGGCATCTGATGGTTCATATTATTCCAGACACCCGTATTGTGTGGATACAAACCTGTCGCCAGACTGAGCCGCGTCGGAATACAGACCGGCGATGTTGTGACACAGTTCGTGAACCGTACCCCTTCACTTGCGATGCGATCTAAGTTCGGAGTTTCCAGCCAATCGCCACTACACCCCATCGCATCCCATCGCTGCTGATCGGTCATAAGCAGAAGAATATTCGGACTTTTCATAGCTAACCTCTTTCAATCCCTGCTTCCGTAAAGGCACGCGAGAGTGTCTCATAAGAGAGTGTCGCAGCGGCGAGTGGATCGTAATTTTCGCGCCCTTGCACCATAAAACTCACTTCAGCCGTAATAAACCCATCATAACCGTGTGCCTGCATCTCTTTGAGATAGTGAACGTAGTCGAATGGACCTTCACCGGGAATCAGGAACTCATGATCCGGGGCGGTCCCTCGTTGGTCCTTGACGTGCGTATGTATGGATACTGGGGCTAATGCCGCTACCGTCTCTTCTGTCGGCATACCGATAATATCAAAATGGCTGATGTCAAAGTTAACTTTCAGATAGGGTGAGTTGACTATTTTTAGCAGTTCAAGCACCTTCGCAGGCGTGTCGATGATTGCACCGACGTGTGGTTCCATAGCGATGGTGACACCGCGCGAGGCACCGTAATCGACGAGTGCTCCCACGCGTTCCGCGAGAAAATCTTTTTGCGTGTCCCATTCTTCAGGCTTTCCGCCGGGTGTTGTATTCACTGCAGGCAATTCGTCGCCTTGTGCGAGCTCAACTGCCAAATCAACCCCACCTTTGAGTCGCCACATATTTTGCGCATGTCTGTCTGGATCTGTCTCCAGCAAACTCGAATGGGCTGCGATTGCAGGGAGTGCCAAATTGTGTTCTTGTAGCAGAGACGCAATCCGTTTCTGTTCCGCAGCATCAAGCGTGCTGAGTTCAGTGGTAAAGCGTGGGATGATGGTGAGTTCAAGTCCATCGTATCCGAGTTCCGCGATGTGGGAGACAGCGGTGTCTATGGGGACCGTGGGCATCCCCCATGTGCTATATCCAATTTTCATTGTGATTTCTCTCCTGAAATTTTAGGAAAAAGAAGGGTAGACGGAGCGGTGCTAACCCTACAAGATCGTCAAATTAGGTTGAGCCAGTCGCCTAACAGAAAATCCACGCGTTGGATGAGCAGCGCAACACGTCCCATTACGGTGTTCCCGAATGCCGAACCGAACCCGATCATCAAAAAGGCGATACCGACCTTTGAAAGCCATTTAACAGGCCCTCGGTGTTCTACGGAAAAGAAGAAATAGGTGAGTGTACAAACCACCCCAGCAACCATAAGAATCGCCTCGAAAATACCCAAACCCGAAAGGGTCCCGGCATGCATAGTAGCAAAGGGTTCGATCGTTCCACGAGTCTGCTCAAAAATGTTGGCACGTAGCACATTCGGGATCGCAATACCAGCACCAAACCCGATGAGAATCGCAATAGGATAACGGATTAACCACGTGTGCTGAGGCGACAACCGAGCAAAAAATAGCAAACCGACACCGATCGGAATTAATTTGACTAAACCGCTAAGCGACTCTCCTGTGAGTGCTGCCCAAAGCGGTTTCAGGGCGAAAGGTATCAAGCCTTGATGGATAGAGAGGACGATACCATATCCGACAGATATACCTACAAAGAGATGTTCTGCAAACCGGTAGAATGGATTGTCCTGATAAAGAAAACTATAGATGCAAAGTGTCAGAAGCGCAGCAATCCACATGCCAAAAAGTTCCATCAATTTACTCCTCTCGCCGTCGCTGATTGAAGAATATGATATTCCCAATGATTACCAGTATGACAATCAACAGATGCACAAACGATTCAATATTTATCCACAGCATCCCTTTTGCCGGCACATCTATTAATCTCTCATACTGCGCAGCACCCAAGATGCCGGGGATTAGACCGACCAATTGCCTTGTTTGTAAGTATGGATACATCTGTGAGATGATAACACCCGTAACGCCTGCGGCAATCTGTAAATCGTATCGTACGTTTGTATAGATGATCCATATTTCTGTTGTACTGCCGGAGGCGAGATCAATCAGAAGGGCGATTTCATCATAGTTCGTAATATCTGTCATCATCGGAATTTCAGTAGTGGTATTTCCGCTGTAATCGGTCTCAAAAACACTACTGATGCTGTTGCCCATTCCCAGCATAACTTGTGTGCCGCCCGGACGAAAGCCGAGAAAAACATAGTCCTCACCGTCTACTGCGCCTTTTTCCTCAGCAACTTCCCGCATCAGTGTACTCGCCAGTGTTGTTCCATCTGCGACAAGTGTAAAACCGATGACGTGAACGTCTTTATCAAAGCACTGTCTCAGCACTGCTCTTGCCATCGGATTGAGTTCCGCCAATGAAGACGGGCCATAGTCAAACGCAAGCATGATTGTTGATTCGGCAGGCAGCGCGTCAATATAATCGTAAAGCTGCTGCGTCGGTTCAGATACCGATACAGGTAGACTGACGGGTAACAACATAGGTATGATAACCGCAAGCGCGACCAAAATGAAAACAATGCGTCGATCCATATCTAATCCCCTCCCCCTAAGTACGAACGCTCAATGCCTAAGATGATTCGGATAGATTGCGAAATCACCCCTAAACTCACGCCGAGAATGATCCCGCGTCTTGCGGAGAGATTCGGATTGTCCAAAATCCACTGGCGTGCTTTTGAAGCACCGTCTTCCATAGGAAGCCACCCCAGCACCGTATTCCAGATGAGGTCTCCAACAGGCACGTTCCCCATCATGACAATTAGAGCCGTAATTAATAGTAGACTTGCTTCAAACGTTCGGGCGCGGAAGGCGCGGAAGGCCGCTGAGGCTATAAAAAAGGCAAGCAACGAAAACATCGTCGCGTCCATAGGGACCTGGATATTGGTATAAAACCATTCAAAAGCTGGATGCTGCGGCCCAAATGGAACCCCTATTACCACCATCGTGATGAGTCCGGCAAACACGACAAAACTGTATCGCCAATGATCTGTGCGGCGTTGAATGCGCGCGACGTGGGTTTGAATCAGGGTCGCTGTTGCTAATACCAACGCAAAAGGAGAAATAATCAATGTCCAACTGATAACTTCCTCGTAAATCCCTTGCGAAAATGAGTGCGGACTGAATTGTGTGAGGATCATCACAATCCCAAAAGCAAAGCAAAGGATTAATGGGACTTGTCGTTTCATAAAACCTCCTAACCCACCCGTTGTAGGAGTGTGGTGATCCAATTAACGCCCGCTAATTCAAGCACTACACCGAGGACGATAATACCAAAGATAAAGAGTTTTCCCCAGTCTTGCCCTCTGAGGCTGCCAAGGAGCATCGGTTCTCTTGACAGGTAGGCACTCGCCGCGTACAACTCTTCACCGATTAAGGTGTAATCACATGCAGCGATAAAGAAGGGAAGTTGGTGTTCGGAATCTGTTCCTGCAATCTGAATGGCGCCAATAGAGTTTCCTGTTTCGGCGAGGATAAGAGATTCAGCGAAGAACTGACCTTGTAGAAATACTGCCGCTGGCTTTTCACGAACCATTATGCCGTCTACACCTGCAGCGTACGCGAATTGGCTCTCAGTTAAGAAGAAGACGTTTTCTTCATTATAGACATCTGGCCGCCCCTCATCAAGATAAGCGTTTCGCACAACCTCGCGCACGACGTTCATAACAATTGGATCTCGACACGGGACACGCAATGGTGTTTCATAATCGGCAGTGCGTCGCGCAACTTGACCCAGAATCGTCATACTCGCAATAGTCGGCACTTCCTCTACGCGTCCTAAACCTAAGCTATAGAGAATCGAACGTCCCATTTCCGTCGCTCTACCAATTGCTTCATCAACGGCTTCTAATCCAGGAATCCGCCTGACAAATATCTCTTTTCCGCTTCGCGCATCATAGATATTCCAAACGATCGCCGCGGAAAAAAGGAGCATAGCAACCAAAAGCGGTACTTTGCCTGTATGAAACCATTCACCTGACCCACTAACGGGGGCAGTCTCTTCGGATTCCACCGTCGCTTCTGTTTGGCTAATTGCACGCACAATATAGGCGTAAGCAGTTCCCTTTTCGATAGTGGCATCGGCATAAGTTGTCGTTCCAGCAGGTAGCAGTTCGCCAACTTCTTCAAGACCTCCACCAGGAATCCGGCGCAGGATTTGGTACCCGCTGATACCGCTGTCCGCCGGTGCTGCGTCCCACTTAACGGTGATACTACTCCCATCATCGTTCGGGGTATCCACCGCCGTCACGTTTGCTGGTGGTGCAAGCCCTTGGCTAAATGCACTGCTAATCGCTATGCATAAAACCAAGTAGACAGTTAGATATTGAATTGTTTTTTTCATAAATTTATGTATCCTCGTTTGTAGCTGGCGGTTATCAGCTATCAGCCAGGAAACCTTGTAACTATCAGAACCACCTGAACACACCAGATATTAAAATCTGTGTAATCCGTATAATCCGCGTAATCCGTGATTCAGACAGTTACCGATAACTGACTGCTATTTCCTGCTCCATTGTGAAATAGCCTCTATAACGTCCTGATCGTCAATATCATCTCGTATAACAACTTCTCCAATACGCGTCGGTAAAATAAGGCGGAGTTTGCCACCTAATGTCTTTTTGTCTAAATACATCGCCTCACATAGTGCCTCTGCGGTGATGTCCGACGGAAAAGCAATCGGCAAATTCGCACGTTCTAAAAGTGTCCGTTGCCGTTGAAAATTCGTTTCAGAGAACATCCCCAAATTCATAGCTAATTGCGCTGCGCAGTTCATACCGATAGAAACCGCTTCACCGTGTCGGTATCGGTTATAGTGCGTCACGGCTTCAAGCGCGTGTCCGAAGGTATGCCCATAGTTAAGCACCATCCGCAATCCACTCTCTTTCTCATCTTTCGCGACAATTTCTGCCTTATTGGTACACGCACCCGCAATCATCTCACTGAGTATCGCACTCTCCAAATTCAAAATAGCGTCAAGGTTCGCTTCGACCATCTCAAACAGCGGTTCATCTCGGATAACGCCCATCTTGATAACTTCAATAAGTCCTGCTCGAATGTCCCGTTGCGGCAAAGTTTCCAGCGTTCCTACGTCAATAAGTACCAATTTCGGTTGATGAAACGCCCCAATCAGGTTTTTGCCTTTTGGATGATTAATTGCTGTCTTCCCACCGACACTGGCATCAACCTGTGCCTGGAGCGTCGTCGGAATCTGAACGTAAGGGATACCCCGCATATACACCGCTGCCGCAAAGCCTGCTAAATCCCCGATAACACCCCCACCGAGTGCAATGACCGTTGAACCCCTGTCAAGTTGATGGTCAACCAAACTATCTTGGACCCGTGAAAACTGCGCCAACGATTTGCTCTCTTCGCCAGTCGGAACCGCAATAGTGCGGACATCGAACCCAGCAGCTTCGAGGCTTTTCTGAACGATAGGTGTATGGCATCCCTGAACAAAGGTATCCGAGACGATGAGGACCTTATTGGATTTGGTATGGGGGGTCAACAGTTCCCCAACTCGATTGAGGAGATCTGTTCCGACAACGATCGGATAACTGTTATCTCCAAGCTCCACGCGTAGAGTTTTCACCGTTTTGGTCCCCTCGTCCTTTTTGTATAGATATGTCTTATATACCCAATGATTTCCCGAAATGAGCGTCTTGTTGTTTTAATTGTATAATCGGCTTCTGCATAGTACGGATCTCTTTCTTCCAACATTGACCGAATTTTGGCGAGCGCATCAGGCGTTTGAAGGAGTGGACGATGTGTCTGGTGTCGGACCCGCCGATATATCTCCTCCGGTGTCGCTGTGAGGCAGAAGATAATCCCATTTTGCTTGAGTGCTTCTATGTTGGTCTCTCTCAAAACGACACCGCCACCGGTAGAGATAACGTGGTTGTACAGTTTAGAGGCTTTGCACACAGCTTCGCTTTCGAGATCTCGAAAAGCCGGTTCACCGTCTTCCTCAAAGATGTTCGTGATGCGTCGCCCGGTATCCCGCTCAATGATGTCGTCTGTATCGACATATCGCATCCGAAGCTGCGAAGCCAGCCGTCTGCCGACAGAGGTCTTCCCAGTGCCCATAAAACCAACAAGCACAATATTGGGTTTTCTTTTAAATGATCTTTTCACCTGTTGCTGCCTTCGTTGCCGATAGTTTCTCACCCTATGAACGATTGGTCACTATTGTAGCATCAGTGAAAAATATTGTAAAGGTTTTTGTTTCTCTTATACGCATTATATGCTTGCACTTATTGATCAATTTTGCTAAAATATTACGACTCACATCCGAAAATAAGGATAGGAAAATGAAATTAATCACAGCTTCAATGATAGTGTTTTCGCTCTTTAGCGGTCCCGCATTCAGTGCCCTTACCCAAGCAGATATTGACAAAATCCGCCTCATCGTTAAAGAGGAGGTTGAAACAGCAGTTGCGAGATCCGAATCCCGCACGAAAGAATATCTTGAAGCATCCGAATCCCGCACGAAAGAATATGTCTCTCAAGAGATTGCAAAGGTGAATACCACGCTCTCGGAAATGGACAAACGTCTGACCGGCGAAATCAGATCGTTAGACAAGCAGCTGAATAACCTTTTTATGTTAGTCTTGGCTTTAGTGGCTTTCATCGCAGTCGTTATCGGGGTGCCTCAGATCATCGTCGCATTGCAGCGAAAGGAAGTTCGCGCACAAGACGAGAAAATCGAGGCACAGCAAAAACAGATTGAAGCGTTGGAAAAAGAGATGGCAATCTACAGGCAGGAACGCACTTAAGGAGCAACAGATGCCACGGCAGCTCAGGATGGTACGCCCCAATTTAAAGAACTTACCGAAACTCGAACTTCCAACCGGCTATGGTATGCGCACTTACATTGAAGGCGATGAGACCCATTGGGCGCGTATCATCAGCGACTCATTTGGCGGTAGGGAACGTACTGAGCGAGATACGCGGGACCAGATTACCGATAGAGATGTGTTTCTTCCCGATGGATTCTACTTCGCAACATATTGGGGCCTTCCCGTTGGGACCGCTTGCGCATGGCGACAATCTGTCGATGAAAAGGAGGTCGGGTACGTCCACATGGTAGGGGTTGTTGCTGAGCATACCGGACATAAACTCGGAAAATGGGTCTCACTCGCTGTACTCCACTATTTTCGGGATAATGGATTCATAAGTGCTATGCTGGATACCGACGATTTTCGTATTCCGGCTGTTAAAACCTATCTCAATTTAGGGTTCATACCCGTTTATGTTGAAGAGGGACAATCCAGACGGTGGCAAGACATCTTTGAAAAATTAGAGCTCCCGCCAATGTCAGCGCAAATCGAAAACGTCCGAAAAATGCTCCCTGACGAACTCTGGACGAAAGTTTCAGCTTAGAAGGAAATGGAAGATCAACTCAAAATGGGTCTACAGGATTTGGAGAATCTGCCGAAGCTCCGGTGTCCTGATGCCTATCACATCCGAACCTATCAGAAAGGGGACGAAGCGCATTGGGCTCGAATTATGGATGTTTCCTTCGTTGACCAAGGTAGAACCGCCCAAGATACGTATACCAATGTTATCGACCAACCCAACTTTGATCCTGATGGCTTCTGTTTTGTTGTCTATAAGGGTATACCTATCGGCACAGCGTGTGCATGGACGAAAGGTCTCCGTGGCAAAACCATCGGCTATATTGACATGCTTGCAGTGCTGCCAGAACACAGAGGATATAGACTCGGAAAGTGGTTAACAGTGTTTGTTTTGGACTATTTTAAAGCACGAGGCGTGGCATCCGTGATGTTAGACACCGACGATTTTCGCCTGCCCGCAATCAAAAATTATCTCAACCTTGGATTTGTGCCTGTTGCTGCGGGTGAAAATCACGGCGAACGGTGGCACGCAATCTTCGAGAAATTGGGGCTTCCTCAGATTCCTCTAATGTAATGCAAGTTGCGTCCTTTTTAGCATAGCCTGTTAGGCTGAAATGCCACCGTTTATTCTCGTGAAATATGTTAAATCAAGGAGCTTACACATGAAATTTATGAGACCAACCATAATTTTATCTTGGCTTTTATTCAGTTTTTCGTTTGTTGTTTATGCTCAACCGCCGATTGAAGTTATCTATCTGAAACCCTCCGATATTTTTTATTCAAGCCGAGAGGATATAGATTTTGTTCATGATATAATGATAGAAGTACAAGCATTCTTTGCGTCAGAAATGGATAGATACGGCTTTGGTCCCAAAACCTTTGATTTTGATTCGGATATAAAAATTGTTAGGGGTAAGCAAAAAGCCGAGTATTATGATAGCGCGGAGGCTATCCAAGATGAGACTTTTCAATTAGATTATGATACACAAAACAAAATAGTAGTTGTATTTTTAGCTGGAAAAAAAAATCTCCGCAATAAAACAGCATCAGGTTTCATGAAATTCTTTTGCTGGCAATGGCCCGGCGCAGCTTCACACCCTGATGATTGTAACTATTTAGGTGTTATTGCCCTTGATAATCCCTTGTATATTTTGCCAACTACCGCACATGAAATCGCACACGCTTTTAAGATTAGCCATTCTTCAAATACAGTACCAAATCGCGTAAACCTTATGAATCCACCACATACCATTCAACAAGGTGTGAAAGAAACACTGGATAAATACGGTATTCGCTACACGGATGCTGCATTCTTGAATGAAAGCGGCAGATTAACCATTCAACAAAATTTACAAGCCTCTAACCAAGTAATAGACGCTGACGTGAATAATGATAATCGCATTGACTTAGCAGATGTTGAACTTGTTAGGCAAGCCATGCAAAACTCAATTCTGTATGATACGGATATAAATAACGACGGGATAACCAACGAAATTGATCTTCTTATAGTCAAAGCAAAAGCACATGAGGCTATCACACAGGCTGCGCCAGCACTCATAAGAAGAACAATTACCTCTTGGGGGCAACTGAAAAGGAGATAAACGGGAAGCTGAACCTCGCTACCGAATTAAAAGTAGCAGATATCCCGATGTGTCGTGTGGGTGAACTGGCAACCGTTAGCAGGTCTCACCTACATGTATACGGTGCTGGCAAACAAGGCACTTTTGATATGATGGAGGGTTGTGGTGACACAGATGATTATCCTTGTCTCTGGCAGGTCAACTCTCCTATCCAGCGAACAATGGAGGCACTTCCTGATGCTCACGGTGTACTACATCCCGGACGCGAAGCGAAGCTGCAGCAGCTGCTTACCCGCAATAGCCGTACCCACTACAATGTCAATCTAAGGTTTAACGCTTCTTCGGCAGCTGCTGTATTCATAGAGAGACCTTCTATTGGTGTAAGATCGCTAAGCAATGTCGCTATTGAGGATCCCCGATATGAATACCCGTTCATGCTCTGGAGCAATTCAACGCTTGGGTTGCTCTGCCACTGGATGCACGCCGGTAAACAACAACCAGGACGAGGCATGATAGCCTTAACAACACTCGGCACGCTTCCCACGTTAGATGTAACCGCGTTAACAGAAGCACAACTTATAGAGGCGGAAGCAATCTTCAATGCCCTCAAGCGTGAGAAGCTGCTCCCGTTTAACGAGTGTTACCGTGCAAAACAGAAAAAGCATGATGCGGTCCGGGCAGATCTCGACCGGCGCGTGCTTGAATTGCTCGGTATCATTGACTCTGCGATCCATAATGCCATGAAAACATTGCGGATAAAGTTGTCGCGCGAGCCGAGTATCCAAGGGACAAAAAAATCGCAATGCAACCTCAAAGCCGAGCTCGCGCTCTTGAAAAGAAAGGGGCTGCCGTTTCCGAGTTGGTATACGTAAACATGGATCCTGTAGCATAGACTGTTAGTCTGTGCCTCCGTTATTTGTTGTCTGAGGGCATGTCGCATTTGGGTGAGTACGCCGCAAATCGCGGATGACACGGATTGCGCAAATAATTTCGGGGGAAATGTGTATAGAATTTTTGGGTTTCTCATTTCCCTGTTTTTTTCTTGAATAATATGTTAAAATAATTTAGCCTCTAACTGAAAATATAACGTTTGCATTGTTTTCATACGTTAAAATTTCAAAATTCAGGAGATTTACAATGCCAAATGGGCGGACTATATTACTCCAAGTTTTTTGTGTCCTTTTTGTTGTTGCTTCCGCTTTCGGACAGGAAGAATCAGATTCACATGTTATAACAGTTACCCAAAAGATAGATGTGGCGAAACTGAACACAACAGTGGGAAATCTTGACACAACAGTGAAAGCACTCAACACAACTGTGAGAGAATTGAAAACAACTGTTGGAGAATTGAAAGCATCGGTCACGAAACTTGAAGAAAGAACAGGAATTATGCTTAACCTACTATACATAATTCTGGCTGGAATTTTGGGAAGTCCTTTAGTGACCATCCTTATCTACAGGCGTGCTAATAAAGAAAAAGAGAGCGTAGACACGGAAAATCCCACAGTTAGCAACGAAAAAGAGAGTGTGGACACGGGAGATCCTACATTACATGAACTGCTAAAAGAACTTCTGGTGAAGTTAGACGCTCCATAGCTGGAAGAAGTTCCGAGTCGGGACGAGCCAATAGACTACCTGAGGTCTGAGTATCACTCTACAGGAAAAACAGTCTAATGGAAAACACCAATACTCTAAATAACAATGTTGAATCTCCAGAAAATTACCTTGATAAGGGTATTACGTTGTACAATCAAGGAAATTATTTTGATGCCATTTCAGCCTTTACCGAGGCAATTCGCTTAAAACCTGATTTTGCGGAAGCGTACTACCAAAAAGGAAGAGCTTACGGGCAGCTGGAACAGCATTCTGAAGCTATTGCCGACTTTAGCAAAACTATTAGTCTTGAGCCCGATCATGTAGATGCTTATGGCAATAGAGGTATTGCGAATGCAAATATAGGACAAAATTTTGAAGCTTTGTCCGATTTTGACGAGGCTATTCGCTTGAAACCCGATTTAGCGGAAGCCTATAACGGTAGAGGAGGCACGAAAGGAGTCGTAAAAGGCAAACTGGGACACCCGGAAGACGCTATTTCAGACTTTAACATTGCCATTGACTTGGACCCTAATTTAGCGAGAGCCCATGCGAATAGGGGCGTTGCCAAATACAAGTTAGGAGACACCAATGGAAGTAAGAAGGATCTTGAGAAATCATTAACACTGATAGGACAGGATGAAGAGCTCAAAGCCGATATTCAAAAAAAACTACAAATTATAGAAAGACAATAGCATCTTAACAGATTATAAAAGATGAAATCGCTTGTTGCAGCGAGAAATTCCCCCAATTTAGCAAACCATCCCAACTTTGCGAATAGTCTTATTATCTCAACGATTCTCGCAATCGGTTTCGCGCTCCGTCTCATCGGTATAAACGTCGGCTTGCCCGACGCGCCAGATCCGCGTGAGGTCATCATTGCGCAAGATGTGCTGAACCTCGTTCACCTCACAGCCGTCCCACAAACCTACAATTGGCCCGGAACAGCGTGGTTTTACCTCATCGCGCTGATAGGGAAACTGTTATCGTTTGTCGGTATACACCTAACGGAACCCCGTGTGATTTTGTTGGCACGGTGTGTGAATGTCTTACTATCAACGGCAACACTCTGGCTTACCTATTGCATCGGGCGGCGGTGTTACGGCAGACGGATTGGACAAATCGCAGCCGGATTGCTCGCTGTTGCAATGTTACACGCCACCAATGAGTCGCGTCTCGCACTCGTTGACATGCCAGCGACCTTTTGTGTGACGCTGTTTCTCTATCTTGTAACACGTTCGCGTTCTTCTTCAGGTGCGCTGACCTCCCAGACTGCGGTATGGCTCGGTGTTGTCGCTGGATTTGGGTTTGCAGTCAAGTTCACGACTGTCTTCTGCGGTTTTTCTCTGTTGTGTTTTGTCGGTAGCACCGGATTCTATAAAAGGCTCGCAACAGTCATCGGTGTTTCTGTTTTAACCTTCACACTCCTCTGTCCCTATTGGTTAATGGATCTGGTTTCACCAACGTGGAATCTTTTCTTTTCTGATTTCTGGTATGAGGCGATCCACTATCATCAAGGACATTTCGGTCTCATTTCAACGGGCGATGCTGGTTGGCTACAGCGGTTTACCTACCTGTGGAGCCTCTTGAAATGGGGCGTGGGATTGCCGCTCGCGCTCCTTGTCGGTTTGGGTGTGCTGCGAGGTATCCTTTCGCTGAGACGGGACATCGGCGGAGCCCCTACAGTGGCGTTCGCTTTACTTGCCTTCGTTATTCCCTATCTACTCTTTATCGGGGTCCATAAAGTCAAGTTTGCCCGTCATTTGTTGATACTCTATCCAACTCTGACTGTGTTTGCTGCGGCTGCGCTTGTGCGTTTGCCAGGTACTATCGAAGCACTTTTCGAGTTCGGATGTCAGCGAAAAATGAGAGGTTCTAAAAGTCTTACTGGAGCAGGTGGGTATGGTGTATTTGGAAAATGGGTTACAGTCGTTGTAGGAGGGATTGTGGTACTTTATGCATCGATGTATACGGCTGCTTTTGCTTTTGTCCTGACAACACAACCGACACGTATTTCAGCATCTGAATGGATAACGAAGCACGTTCCGCCAGAAGAGATTATCGCCCGCGCACCAGAGGTCTTGTTCGATTGGCTGCTTCCCGAAGTAGATTTAGAGGTGATGGATGGGGAGGCAGAGTGGGGCCTTATCCTCGTGCCAAACCTTGAAGTATTCCAAAAATACCAGAAGCAACCCAAAGATTATCAAGAACAGGATTGGTATCCTCTTGATGGAGTTGCCGTGGAGGAGACGCTGGCATTTTACGAGCGGATTTTAGGGGTAGGAAGTCCGTATGTATTGTCCAAGACCTTTAAGCGGACACCGCGCTTTTTAGGCGTTCAAATATCTGATAGAGATGCTCCGTTTCCAATGCGAGCACTGGTACATCCTGAGCTCCGCCTCTATCAACGTCGCGATTGAATAGGGAATTTTAAGTTACTGACAACCATTTACATCACAGGTGGTTCAAAGTACTTCTTCTGAACTGGAACGACTGCCGATAGGATTTGGTGAAGCACATCAGAAGCAATAGTATTCGCATCCACAATCCGAACGCGTTCTTGCGGGTAGTAGTCGATCAGCGGTTCCGTTTCTCGTTTATAAACATCCCATCGATAGCGAACTACCAGTTCTTCGGCGTCGTCAATGCGGTGCTCTTTCAACGAGCGTCCGCGAATCCGTTTAAACATCACTTCCCGATCTTCACAAACCATGTAGATGACTTTAAAAACCTGCACAAAAGGTGCCATCAAATTTGCTTGTGTGATGTTACGGGGGATGCCATCAAGAATGAGCAGATCGCTTTTCGGGTTGTATACCTCGTCACGTATTTTCGCCGCCATGTAGTCTTGCCAGATTTTGATTGTCATATCATCTGGCACTAACTTACCGATGCCTGCGTATTCTTGGAAAATTCGCCCGAATTTTGAATTGCGATCAAGTTCGCGGAACATGTCGCCGCTGGAGATGTGGAAAATACCAGGAATTTGTGCCAGCATCTTCCCTTGTGTTCCCTTACCAACACCGGGGGGACCGACAAGCAACACTGCTTGATAACACGGTCCAGTCGCCTCAGGTAGAGGGCTCTTATCCGTTATCATTTCTGTTTTTGTCCTCTGCCGCCTTTATTCTTCATTGAGTTATAACGTGTCTTACATGAACAATTTACGCGCATTTCCGATAGTCTCAGGTACCAAGGAGGTGTTCAAGGATATAGAAATCCAAGCCTTCGTAGTCTCGAGCTGCGATAAACTCCTGCTCGACTTTTTTATCATAAGTTCGGACCTTTTCGAGTAGATTTAAAAAGGTTCGGCGGCTACTCAATAGATGTTTTGTAGAGATTTCGCGCGGTTGTGTTCGCATAACTTTCACATCCAGCCCTATGAATTCACCATTTCTGCCGTATCCGTTCTCTTCGAGCACCCGGACCTGATTAAATGCACGCCGTAAGTTGACCGAACCGAATGCCTTGTCTTGGTCGAACTTTAGACCGTTCTGATCATTGAGATGGACACTCCAGAGTTTCTTATGGTAAAGGGCATACCCCATTTCATCGGAGGGTTCTAATCCCGCAAGAATCGCGTGCGCACTTTCAATTAACCCGCCAACACGTTCTGGTGCCTTGCTCGCATACGCTAAACCGATAGCATGTCCAATCGTTGGTATATAGGCGATGTCCATCGGTTCGTTCGGTTTCGGTTCAATTAAAATTCGGATTTCTGGATCGTATTCGAGTAGAACGTTAATGGCATCAAGGATCTGTCCGACTGCAGCTGCCGACGATTTCGTCTCTCGAATATAAGTGCCTTCGCGCGCAAGCCATAGCACAAGGTTTTTGCATCCAATCTCGTTGGCAATGTCCACACACCGTTTTGAGCGTTCCAGCGCGTAGTGTCGTTCTTTAGCGGAATTCGATGTATAAGCACCATCTATAGTTTGCGGAGATTCCCACAGCCGTGGTGCCACTACCTCTGCTGTGAGTCCTTCACCATCCAGTCGCGCCTTAACCTTTTTCGTCTGCTCTATCAATTCGGCGTATGTTTTTTCGTCAATATCAGGGACAATGTCATCATCATGAAATTGGATACCAACAAAACCGAGATCTCGGTAAAATTCAACTTTCTTATCAAAACTGAACAATTCCCGAACAGGCGGTCCAAAAGGGTCTGTTCCCTCGTGTATGTTCCATGGTCCAAAAGAGAAACAGTATTCTGTTGCCCCTTTGACAGATTCACTCATCTTCTTTCTCCTGTACGCAGCGTTTTTGGAATGCCTGCTTCATTAGGGAATAAAATAATAGTATTTCTTCACACTAAGTAAAACGTGGCAATTGCTATGAAGGATACGGAAAAAACTGCTTGACTTTTCTAATAAGTATAAAGTATTATTTAAAATATGTCAAGGAAATCTGTAGGGACGGTTTTCATGCCGATATTACACTGCGATGTATGCTAAAGTTGTAGAGGAATTGTCACGGAATGTCACTCCTATCTCGCCCCATTCTACCCAATCTTTTTCTATTTCTCACACGCATGCTCGTGTTAAATCTACTTGTCTATCCTACATACGCAGTGGATCATGATGTTGAGAGTCGGACACCTAACCCTATTGCGGCCGAATCAATTGCTGAAGCACAGAAGTCGGCATTGCGGACAACATCATCACATACCTTTAGTTTCCAAGACGTTTACCAAATAAATCTGAATTTAAATATACCCGGAGACATCGAATGCGTCGCTACAGAAGGGGATACAATTACCGTTGCCCTTGAAAAACAGACACAAGCCACACATACCGGACACGACCTCGCTATCCGCAGCTACCTTGATAATATCTCTGTAACAGGAACCAAAGACAACGGCACGCTTCAGTTGAAAGTCCAACTCCCCGGAGACGATGACACCCAAGCAGCCCCAATTCCATTTTCCAGTATTGAGAATCTACCAGTAACATTCGGTGGGCACCTCCGGTTGAGATGTACAATTAAAACGCCTTCAGATGTCTCCGTTAAACTTCAATCGAAGGCAGGAGAGATCCAACTTCAGGGCATTCGTGGGGAGATAGAGATTAAAACGGAGACAGGTAATGTCCACTTAAATGAAACCTTAGGGAACTATAATGTGAACCTAACAAGTGGAAACATCAAAGGCAAGATTTTGTTGACACGCGGTCAGAACAAATTGGAGACGAAGAATGGAGCGGTTGAGTTGACTATCCTTGACCCTGTTGCAGCACCGATGGATATAACTGCGCAAGGTGGAAACATACTTTTGCAACTTCCTGAAGATTACGCTATTGATGCCCTGCTTGAAAGCGAAAAGCAGCAAGTCGTCATTAATCTACCGGCACAAATTGAAAGTGATACCCCACTCGCTATTATTAATGATGGTGGACCGCTATTTCGTTTAAAAGCGACTCAAGGAATCTCGCTGCTACAAAGTATGCCTACTGGAGACCAAGGGAACGCCCAAGCAGATACAGAACCCGCGTCGTTGCTGGATGCCGCACATCCTGTGCCGCGAACAGAGAAGCCTCCGGTTGTTGATGGAAATTTGTCTGAACTTGTCTGGCAAGCTGCCAGTGCCCTCTCGGTGTTTCAGAATGCTGAAGGCACTGAGGCATCTAACGATTTGACTGAGACTTTCTTGATGTGGGATGATCAAAATTTATATATCGGTGTGATTGCACATATCCCCAATTCGCAACTACCTCGTGTCTCACAGACGCAGCGCGATTCCCCGATTTGGGAAGATGAGTGCATTGAAATCCTAATTGATGCCAATCCACGCACCGATGTTTACCATCACCTTGTTATCAATCCAATTGGCGCGCTCTTTGACCAACAGGTCAGTAAGCCCGGAGAGGCGAGCTTCCAATTCGCGCCATCAGATGTCCAACTTGCCTTGGATCAACAAGCACTGAAGACGACCTTTGAAGGAGACCGCGCTTGGAGTTCAGATGCGGAGGTTGCAACACAAATTAACGCCACTTCTTGGAGCCTTGAAATTGCGATCCCGCGTGAAACGCTGGAAAAACCGGCGCAGATAAATTTACAAAATTCGTCCGAACTCAAAGATATATCACTTTTTAACATTCACCGTAAGGCGCAGCTGATTACAAAGGATACCGAAAACTTCGTATCTACTACACAGCGGGAGTACAGTTATTGGTTACCAACTTACTATGACGAGCATCCATGGTGGCCCCATTTGCCACATGAATACACCGCACCCCTTTCCGAATACATTGCCCCAGCGATGGGAGTTCTCCGTTTTGAAAGACGGTCACCTTTCCCTTCTGAAACCTTTGCAACCGAAGAGCAATTCCGAGTTGCAACGATTGAAATTGAGGGCAATACTTTAATTCCGACAGAGGTTGTTCAGCAACAAATACCTGTTCGGGCTGGAGATGTTATCACAAGCACCCAACTGTCATGGTTGCTGGCTGAAATGCGGAACCGAGACATGTTCCAGGATGTACGTTTGGAGACGAAACAGTTGATTGCCGACGATGCAGCGTCCGAACGCTCGGCAACTATTGGACTGCTTATTAAAATTACAGAAGCACCTGTCGTATTTGCTCGCCAGATTCAGATTGATGGAAACAGAACTTTTCCTACGGCTTTCATCAAGCGGTGGTTTCAATTAGAAAGTGGCTATCTCGCCCTTGATGTTGTTAAACGCAAACAACAATTGATTGCGGATTTTTATTTAAACCGCGGATACGAATTCGCTACGGTTACTTATCGGCACATTGACGATGTACTTGCATTTGACCATGAGTCCGCTACGGTTACCCGTCAATACCTTGACGATGTGCTTACCTTTACCATTAATGAGGGCACATTACACGAAGTACGTTTTACCGGAAATCACCAAATTTCTCGCGAAGAACTCTTGAAGGCACTGAATATAGAAACCGCAGATGCCGACGAAAAACCGAATTCACCGACTCCTGATGTCTATCATCGTTCCCTCGGGCAGTCAAAAATAAACCAGATGCGACGGCAGCTCAACGCAAATAATGAGGACTTCAAATCGATCCAGAATTGGCGAGTCCAGCGCGAGGGCGGAAAAAACATCATGATTGTTGAAATTGAGGAGCAACCGCGCGCGAGCACTTCCGGCTTCCCGATTCTTCAATTCAACCGTGTCCATGGGTTAGTACTCGGCGCAGGCGGAACACTCGCAACCCGGCTCACAACCCAGCGCGTAGGTAAAGAGCAACTTTTCGGTGCCCTAAGTCGTGGATTTTCCAGCAAAACATGGGACTATCACGCCGGACTTGAGAAGAGTTTTTTTAGTCGGCAATCTCTCAAAGTCGGCGCAAGTGTGTATAAACTCACAGGCATCAGTTCTAATGCCGCGCTAAGTTCCGGTAACGTCAATCTGAGTGCTGCCTACTACGGTTTCGACCTTCAGGATTATTACCGCCGTCAGGGTGTTCAGGGATGGATAACCTACGCAGCTTCGGAATGGCACTACTTGCGACTCGAATTGACAACGGAAGCACACGATAATCTCTCCAAATCAACGGATTGGAGTTACTTAAATCGAAACCAGGTCAAGCGAGGCAATGCCCGAATTGATAGCGGTGTGTTGGAAGGGGTCGCCTTGATTTATGCCTTTGATACGCGAGACCACAAATCCACCACAAGGCGGCATTTCCATACCTACTTTTCTGCCAATGAACGCACCCAACGGGGGTGGCGTGGACAGGTCGGCATCGAAATCGCAAGAGGAGACTATCCCTTCAATCTCTATCAATTTGAGTTGATACGCTATACACGATTGTTCGGTCCGCATCATCTCCATGTCCGAGTTGGCGGTGATTTTTCAGACGCGCCCTTGCCCACACAACGACTCCTGCACCTCGGTGGTGGTGCTAACCTCCGAGGCTACGGTTTCAATAGATTTGCTGGAGATAATCGGTTACTGCTTAACCTTGAGTATCGATTTATGAAAGAGGTAACGTTCCCCGAATCTGATGCTGTTCTTGGATGGACGCTGAGCTGCTTCTTAGATTCGGGTAGGGCGTGGTGGTACGACGATGTCGCATTTCCAGACTTTGGCGAATTCACGACGCAATTCAACACCGCAATCGGTGTCGGTTGTTCCGTTTTTATGGATTCGTCAGGAGGTCTCGGACCTTTGAGTATTGCGCTTGAGGTTGCAGAACCCCTTAGTGCATCGTTCTCGCTACGGAATCCACAAATCATTTTGCGTTTGGACCGCATCTTTTAAACTATAAAAATATGAAAACAACATCACTTTATCACATCCATGAACAGTTGGGAGCGACCTTTGCGAAAAGGCACCACGACTGGAATGTAGCTATCCAATTTACCGACCCAATTTCCGAGCATCACACTGTGAGGAACAATGTCGGCATTGCTGATGTATCCTATCGCGGCAGACACCGATTAGTCGGAGAAGATCGGGCAAAATTTCTGCACCGTCTCATCTCCAATGATGTTGAAAGCCTATCAGAAGGACAAGGCACGTACGCCATGATCTTGACGCATCGAGGCAAGATTATTGCTGATTTTAATGTCTATGTCTTCAAAGATATGATAGGCATTGACACCGCCGCTGAGACGACAGAAACCCTCTTCAACGAATTGGACAAATACATTATCGCTGACGATGTCGAGATTTCTGATTTAACTGCTGAAACCGGGGCAATTGCTGTCCACGGTCCTCAGTCATCAGACCTCGTCCAGCTTGTACTGGGTATGAATGGGCTCGCCGACTTACCTGAACGCTACAATCGTTTTCATGAAGCGGATGCCCTGTTCAACTATAATGTTGTATGTGTGAGAACAGATACAACAGGCGAGATGGGTTATACACTTTACACTGCAGCTGAGGCATTGGTGCCGCTTTGGGAAAGACTAATGCGTGAAGGTGAACGGTTTAACGTTCAACCGATTGGTTGGAACGCCCTTGAGTCGCTTCGGATTGAGGCAGGCATTCCAAGGTATGGAACCGAACTGACCGATGCTGTCATCCCGCTTGAGGCGGAGTTAGAACACGCGATTGACTTTGAGAAGGGGTGCTATATTGGGCAAGAAATTGTCGCTCGGATGAAATATCGCGGGCATCCCAATCGCCTATTGCGTGGTATTGAAGTTGAGGGCATCTCGGCATCAGCGGAATCCTTTGAACTCCACCAAGGTATACCGGTTTTCAATGGGGATAAGGAGGTCGGTTGGATTACGAGTGCCACCTTTGCCCCAACGCTCGGAAAACCGATCGCGATGGCTTACGTTCGGATGGTGGTCACTGATGCCGGAAGTCGCGTTCAAATTGAGACCCCAGCGGGACGGATCGACGGGAAAATCGCGCTGCTACCTTTCACGGTGTAGTTTGTAGATTACCCAGAGCTTGCTATTTTTTTAAGTATCACAACGAAATTACCATCAGCGCGCTATTCAATATATTTTTTCGAGTTTTGCTCTACAGGCGCGCGAGTGAAACTGAAAGGGAGGAATTCCTACGATGGAGCATTCAGGTTTTTCTAAAATTCTACTCGGTTTAGACGGTTCTCCTTATGCTCAAGCAGCAATAGAGTATGCTTGTCAACTCGCACTTGCTCACGACGCAGCGATTACAGGAGTCGCTATTATTGACCTGCCCGGTATTCAATCTTCAAGTGGTCCAGTGCCGCTCGGTGGCACGCATTATGACGTCCAACTTGAAGACCAACAGTTAAAGGAGGCAGCGGAAAAGGCAAAGGGGATTCTTGACGATTTCGCTCGTATTTGTGAGGAGCGACAGATCAATGCGGTCTTGCACGCAGATACCGGCACACCTTTCTCCGAAATTATTGAAGAATCCAAATTCCACGATTTTATTGTAATGGGGAAGCGGACTTTCTTTGAATACACAGCCAACGAGACGTATGGAACGCTTGAACGGGTACTGAAAAACGGTCTTGCTCCTGTTTTTGCTGTTCCCGATTCAGTCCGGAAAATTGAGAAAGTTCTTGTCGCCTATGATAACAGTGCGCCTGCTTCTAAGGCAGTACACATGTTCCTCCTCCTCGGTATATGGAACGCCTGCGACATAACACTGCTCACTGTTAATAATGATCCTGAAGCCGGACAAGCACTGCTGGAAAATCTCGGCGGGTTCTTTGAGAGTTACGGTATTAAACCGAATCTTGTCACGCAGAGCGGACATCCTGATGCCGTTGTCAAATCCTACATCGCCGAAAATGACATTGACATGTTGGTAATGGGCTCTTACGGTAGGAAAAGTGTTCGCGAATTTTTTGTCGGCAGCGTTACACAGCACTTGATCCAAGAGACAACCATCCCGCTCTTCCTTTACCATTGATCCAGTTTTCGGTTTTCGGGCAAGAGCAGTTTGTGGAATTTAAATATCATCTCATTGCTACAAACCTTTAACTGACAACTGATAACTGACAACCATATTAGGAGGCAAATTTAACACCCATGATATACAATAAGTTTTGTTTTCGTATATCCATTCTACTCCTCCCGATATTCCTTGGTGGATGTGGTCTCGCCAAGTTATCGCGGATTCAGAGTGAGGGTAATCTAACCGTTGTGGAATCTACCCTCGAAAGCAATCTCGGGACCCTTGAGCGATTGGCTAAAATTGGCAGCGCAGGTATCCTCGTTAGTACCGCCCGCGCGTGTTCCTCTTACGCCGGGTTTCTGGAGGATAGGATGGAGGAGGCTGAGATTGCTGGAGACTACGAGACTGCAGCAGAGATGCGTACACAGGCAATTGACCGCTATAAACAGGCTGAGGCTTATGCATTCGACGTGCTTGCAAAATCCGATGAAGCGTTCAGAGAACCGAGAAGTGTTGATATGGAGACCTTTAAAAAAGCACTTCAGAAACTCGAGAAAAAACAGGTTGAACCCCTGTTTTGGGCGGCTTACGCTGTGGCGCGCGGGATTAGCCTTCAGAAGGATGATCCGATGCAGGTAATTGACCTTACGCGTGTCGAACTCATGATGGCGCGTATCCTTGAATTGGATGAAACTTTCTACTTCGGTAGCGCCCATCTGTTCTATGCCGTCTATTACGGGGACCGAGCACCAACGATCGGTGGTGATCCGGAGAAGGCGAAGGAACACATTGACCGTGTAGACGAGATTAATGACGGTAAGTTCCTAATGAGCAAATTCTACCTCGCGCGTTACTATGCCTATCCTAAACAGGACGCTGAACTCTACAAACGGTCTTTACAGGAAGTCCTTGATGCACCCTCGGACGTTTATCCTGGCGAGGAGGCGGCGACTGCCTTGGCAAAATCACGAGCGAAACGTTGGCTTGATCAGGTGGATATGCTTTTTGATTTAGAAGAAATGGAAGAAGGAGGGATTGAATAATGCAGAAAAAGAAAACCGACTATAAAGCACGCGCCGCTCACTTGATGGGCGTGTTTCTACTAATTTTCGGGATGCTTTGTCTACCCATGGCAGGTCTCGCTGCTGAATCTATTAAGTTCGCAACCCTCGCACCGAAAGGCTCTACATGGATGAACAATTTTGAGGCGATGGGAAAAGAAATTCGCGCAAAAACGGACGGTGAACTCCGACTCCGTATCTATCCAAACGGTGTACAAGGAGACGAACTCGATGTCGTCCGAAAGATGCGTGCAGGGTTGATCCACGCAGGGGCTATGACAGCCACTGGGCTCGGTGAAATTCAGGAAGAAGTGCTGATTTTCCAACTGCCTCGGATGTTCAAAACCTATGATGAACTTGACTATGTACGCGATTACCTCCGGGCAGATCTTGAAAAAGCCTTTATGGATGCTGGATATGTCCTGCTCGGTATGGGGGACATTGGCTATTATTATATCTTCAGTAATCAGCCCATCCGCACTATTGCCGATCTCCAGTCATCAACCGTCAAGATGTGGGCGCGCTCAAGCGACAAAATCGCACGTACATTTTACGAAAGTGCCGAAATCGCAACTGTACTCAGAGAGGTTACACAGGTCCTCCCTTCCCTCTATGCAGGACAGCTTAACACGATAGTTGCATCTCCGTATGTCACTGTAGCATTGCAGTGGTATGATAAATTCAAATACATGAGTGATCTCCCTGTTAATGTTGGGGTCGGTGCCACAGTCATGACCAAGGAGAGCTTTGATCGACTCTCACCAGAACAGCAGAAGGTAGTGCGTGAAACCGCGGACGCGTATCAGGACAGCTTAATTCAGGATATTCGGAAAGATAATGACAGGGCACTTGAGGCACTCCAAAAGAAAGCTGGCATTGAGGTCGTCGAATTCGAGGATGAATCCCGCGAAGCATGGGATGTCATTGCCATAGACACCCATAACGCACTCGTCGGTGAAATCTACTCACAAGATTTTCTTGACAAGATTAATGCTCTTTTGAAGGAATACCGGGAGAAGAATTAGGCTGTCTGATGCAACGCACCAGAAGCCTTTTCCAATAGGCGCGCTTCCAAAGCGCGCCTCCCAAATTCGCAGAGTTGTTTGACAATCGCCTGATGCAACGACGCTATTATCTTTCACAAAAATCGTTTGCCATTTTTCTGTGCCTATGCTATCTTATGTTCTTTGAGGAGGCGTTCAAAACTCGTGACATCTATTAATGACATCGCAAATGAATTTATCCGAGAAGAAATCGAAGAATATCTTGAGCAGCCTGATGAGATAGAACTGACTATCGAGATGTTCGCGCAAGCGACCCCGGCAATGCAAGACATCGCCGCTGCGCTTATTGATGGCGACCATCACACTGTTGATGAATTGACGGAGGCAGCACTTGAGGATGGCACAGAGGCACTGGAGATTATGGATGATGGACTCATCGCTGGGATGGGCATCGTTGGTATCAAGTTCCGCGAAAACTTCATCTTTGTCCCTGAAGTCTTAGCCTGTGCACGCGCAATGAAAGCCGGAATGGCATATATTGAACCCATTCTCTCTGAGTCAGGCATTGATCCCATCGGTACCGTAATTATGGGAACCGTCAAGGGAGATCTCCACGATATCGGCAAAAATCTTTGCATCATGATGTTGCGCGGGGCAGGTTTCGTCGTCCACGATTTGGGGGTTGATACCTCCGAAGATGAATTTATGGAGGCTGTTGAGGAATATGAAGCACCTATTTTGGGGATGTCCGCACTTCTGACGACGACAATGCCAAACATGGGGAAAACAATTGATGCCTTTATTGACGAAGACCTACGGGAAGACGTAAAGATTATGGTAGGCGGTGCCCCTGTTACGCAGACATTTGCCGATGACATGGGTGCTGATGGATACGGCAAAGATGCCCTTGCTTGTGTTGCCTTGGCTAAAAAGTTTCTTCTGGAAGAAGATGAGGTATGGTAGAGGGACATGAAAAAAATAGACAAAGCCGAATACGAAAAACGCCTCAATAAAATTACACAGATTTTTGAAGGATTGGTCACACACGCCGATGTCCAAGCCACCTACCGATGTCCCTACAAGAATCGGCTTGACCACTGCACGGCGAAATTCGGTTGTCGAAACCAGCGAAAAATTGATGAAGGGACGGGATTGCTCTGTGTCGGGGATGATAAGTTAGACTATCGAGACGCGTGGGAGATTGACGATTCAGACGAAGCAGCAGAATCACACGGCACTGGCACGATTACATCTGACGGAAAAGTCTATCAACTCACTCCCGGAAAAACCGTTTTTGACTACGCAGACGATTTAGCCGTACAAGTGCCTACCTCCTGTTTCCGAACCGGACAGTGCCATGAATGTATTGTTGAAATCAAACGCGGGATGGACGCTCTCCAGCCACCCAACGAAGCGGAGGCCTTCCTACGAGACAACTACCGCCTTGCCTGCCAAGCCGTCGTTATTGATGTTGATACGGACATTGAATTTACACCACTCCGCCGCACACCCAGAATTCTAACGTACGCCATCACAAATAACAACGAAACGCCAGAGCTTAATCCACGCGTGCGCCATCGCGAGGGTGTTGTCTATTACAATGATGAACCGATTGACCGCTACCGGGGACACGTTTATGGCTTAGCTATAGACATCGGAACGACCACAGTGGTGGCAAATCTGGTGGATTTGGAGACGGGGAAAACGGTCTCTGTGAGTTCCTTTGAAAATCCACAGCGTTTTGGGGGCAGCGACATCATGAACCGTATCAGTTATGATGGCGAATTTCATGGAGAACTCCGTCGTTCCCTTATCGCTGCACTGAACAGCGAAATCATGGATATGTGCGATCGCCATAATTTCGTCCGGCAAGAAATTTATGAGGTCGTTGTCGCTGGCAATACGACGATGCGCGATATCTTCTTCAAGCGGGATGTCCAGAGCATCGGTCAAAAACCGTATAAGTCAACGATTGAACACGAGTATCGGGACGGAATCCGTTCAACAACCGCCCTTGTTGAAAAAACACGCCGCTTAGGTATCCGAGCGAATCCGAAGGCGATGGTTGTCAGTCTACCCTTGATTGCGAGCCATGTCGGGGCAGATGTCGCCGCCGATTTAGTCTCAATCGATATACCGTCAACAGATGAGATTGTCATGTTAGTTGATGTCGGCACAAACACAGAGGTGATTGTTGGCAATGCGAAACGGATGGTTGCTGCGTCATGTCCTGCCGGTCCCGCATTTGAAGGCGGCGGCATTGAATACGGAATGCCCGCTTATCCGGGTGCCATTGAATCTCTGAAATGGAACGGTGATCAATTCAGTTATGAGACAATTGATAATGAGGCACCCCAAGGGTTGTGCGGTTCAGGACTGATTTCGCTCCTCGCCGAACTCCGTCGCAATGATATGATGAGTCCAAAAGGCGTTTTTTCGGATAGAAAGCAACGCATCATGTCAATTTTGCCAGAACACGGTATCACCTTCTCGCGCGACGATGCGAGCAATCTCGCACAAGCAAAGGCTGCGAACTATTGCGGGCAGTACATCGTTTTACGGCACTTCGGCTGTGTCCCTGAAGACATCACAAGGCTTTTTTTAGCCGGTGGTTTTGCCAATTATGTTAACCTACAAGACGCTGTCGAGATCGGTTTCCTTGCCCCTGTCCCAGAGACAAATGTCGTCAAAGTCGGTAACGCCGCAGTCGCCGGTGCGACGGCTGTCCTCCTTTCCGAGAAAAAACGCGCAGATATTGAGGCACTCGTCAAGAATATCGAACACATTGAACTGGAGACAACTCCCGATTTCTTTGATGTATTCGTGGAGGGCTGTCAATTTAACCCGATGCCAGGAACGTTGTAATGGAGGAAGGTAAAATTAAAAACTTTCAGGAACGCTTAAAGGCTGATGAACCGATTTTGTATGATGGTGGGTTCGGTTCGCAATTGTTTACACGCAATATAGAACTTACCAATAGCGCACTCGCCAACGAACTGCATCCCACTGCCGTTATTGACATCCATTCAGATTATATCAGCGCAGGTGCTGAGGCAATAGGAACCAATACGTTTGTAGCGTCGCCGCTGCATCTACAAATGGCGGGACAAAGTCCATCGGATGCCCAACGCCTCATACGCCTCGCTGTTCAACACGCAAAGGCTGCTATTGAGCGGAATGGTAGAGATGTCTATATTGCAGGTTCCGTCGGTCCCTCTCCCGGCGCAATCGAAGCAGACAGCGGCGATACAACTTTCGGGATTCCAAACGTAGATGCCAGAGAGGCGCACAAATTGGTGATTCATACCCTCGCAGAAGAAGGCGTAGATTTCCTTTGTCTTGAAACAATGTTTTCCGCGAAAGAGGCAGCAATCGCTGTAGATGTCGCACGTCAGACGGAGCTCCCTATCGCGGTAAACTTGACATACAAGTGGACAAAGGAACGGCGGAGTGGCAAGGTCGTTTACCGGACAGATTGGGGGAATTCTCCGGCAGATTTGCTGAATATCCTCACGGAAGGTGAATTTTCAAATGGCGACTCGTTATTAGATGCCGTTAGCATTATGGGTGTGAACTGCGGTGCTGAATCCAGACGAGACGAACACACCGGAATGCCTTATGCAATTACGGGTACTCAGCAGCTCCACGCAGCCCTGACCAACAGAGGAATTCAGGGCAAGCGGATGATGGCATATCCGAACGCTGGTATGCCCAAACTTGATGAGAACCATCAGACCGTCTATACGCAGACTCCCGAACAGATGGCAAGTTATGTCCCCAAACTCCTCGAAACCGGTGCTTACTTAGTCGGTGGATGTTGCGGGACAACCCCAAGGCATATCAAGGCATTCCGTGAGGCAATAGTCTCCTAATTCGCAGTATTAAGGAAAATGGATTTTGGAAACCGTAACACTTACCTATAAAAGACCCCCAGACAGAGTTAATCACTTTCAACAGCAATTGCTCTACATGGACGATGAGGTTATTCTCACATCTCAATGTGTCAGACCCTCCGCACCCATCGTGCAAAATGGTAAGACTGTTTTAGGGGACAACTTTCCTGTAGTCTGGTTCGTATTTACGGGACTATGGTACGATGTCGGGAAAGTTTACAATCTGAATGGCGAATGGATGGGTTATTACTGCGATATTATGAAGCCGGTCAAGCGAACTGTAGATGCAACGGGCAAACTCAATTGTTTTGAAATAACCGACCTCTTTTTGGACCTCTGGGTAAATCCAGACGGCACCTACGAAATCCAAGACGAAGATGAGTTTGAAGAGGCGGTTCAAAGTGATGCGATTGACGCTGAATTGGAAAGAAAAGCGTGGGATGTCATGAAAACATTAATCGCTGAAGTTGAAACCGGTCACTTAGAACAACGATTACAAACGGTTATTAATAGTGCGCAACTTTCGGATCTCTTAATAGATGTAGACTGGATTGAGCGATAGACCACCACAAGTTATCGTGTTTATAACGATTTAATTGCAGGTTATAGTTAGTCTGTGATACAATTCTACTAATTAACATCAGTTTGACACAAGAATTTAAGGAGACTAACATGAAATTAATCCTAATTTCTACCATTGCGTTTTTAATTTTTACTGCCCCTGTGTTCAGCGAACTGACTGTAAAGGACCTTGAGAAGATTCGTTCAATTGTCAAAGAGTCCGAAGATAGAATGAAAGAAATTATCAAAGAGTCCGAGGGCAGAGTAAAAGAACATGTGGATCTAAAAATAAAAAACGTCACCGACAAAGTCGAAGAAATGGATAAGCGATTAAACCTGATATCTAATTTTGTAATTGCTCTAATAGCTTTGATTATCCTCACTGTTAGTCTCCCTCAAATCATCATGGCGTGGCGAGAAAGGGGGCAAAAAGCACAAGCCGAAAAGATTGAAAAGTTAGAGGCACAAATCGGAATGATCATTGAACGAATAAATGTAGAGGAGCCCCTAAGGAAAAAAGAATCAGGCCCTTGATACGCATACGGATTTGAAGTTGGAATGGAAACCATAACACTCATCTATAAATGGCCTCCGAATCGGGTAAATCGATCTCACCAACAATTGCTTTATGTGGACGAGGAAGTCATTGTTACGGGGCAACGGGTTAAACCTGCCTTACCTATAATTCAAAATGGTGATACGGTTTTAGGCGATAACTTTCCGGTAGTCTGGTTCGTATTTACGGGTCTGTGGTACGGTATCGCCAAAGTGTATAATCTGAATAATGAATGGACGGGTTATTACTGCGATATTATGAAGCCGGTCAAGCGAACTGTAGATGCAACGGGCAAACTCAATTGTTTTGAAATAACCGACCTCTTTTTGGACCTCTGGGTAAATCCAGACGGCACCTATGAAATCCAAGACGAAGATGAGTTTGAAGAGGCGGTTCAAGGCGGTGCGATTGATGCTGAATTGGAAAGAAAAGCGTGGGAGGTTATGAAAACATTAATCGCTGAAGTTGAAGCGGGACATTTAGAATCTCGGTTACAAGAGGTGGTGCAGAGGGGAAAATTCGCAGACCTAATTCCTCACATCACTGACATGATATGCCTATAGAAAACGCGACTCACACATAAGACACATGCCAGCGGTGTGCTATCCATCCAAATTATTCGGTTACTTCCATAAAGCGACTGCTATTGCGACCCCAAGGGCAACGAGGGCAATGCCGGTAGATACCCAATTTCGAGCAGATTCCCACCCGGCTTTCTGTCCTTTAATTTCAGCAACATCTATTTCAACATTCCGGAGCCGATTATCGAGCGTCTCAAGCCGATTATCGAGGGCCTCAAACTGCCTCGTGAACCGGGCGTCCATTTCAGTTATCTGCTTTGACAGCAATTCATATAACTCCCGAGTGTCCATTTTCTTTTCCCCTTTATTCTGCTGATGTCTTTGGCAGGCATTGGCTGTTTCCACTTGTTTAATATAGCATACTACATAAGCAATCAAAAGTCAAGTTTTTTAGAATTGAACGTCCTACTTGACGCGCTTTGCCAAACATGTTATCCTTGTAAGTGCTTAGAGGATCAACGCCGAATGCACGTCCATCAACGTCCATTCGGAAAAAGCAATCCTCAATTAAGCAGGATCCATAATCCTGAAAATCCATTAATCCCATAAACTCTTGTTCAGACAATCAGCATTACGTTCTTTAGGAATCGAAGGGGGACGAAGATATGGCAACATTAGCAATAAACGGCGGTGAACCTGTCCGCACGGATCCCTATCCGACATGGCCCACGCAGGACCCTGCCGATATTGAGGCGTTTGAAGCAATTTACAAAAGTGGACAGTGGGGCGTTGGCGGACCAAAGGTTCCAGAATTCGCGCAACAGTTCGCTGAATTCCAAGGCGCGAAGTATGGCGTTTGTGTCAATAGTGGGACATCAGCACTCTATGTCGCCCTGAAAGCCGCTGGCGTTTGTCCGGGTGATGAGGTCATTACCACACCCTATACCTTCCAGGCAACAGTCGTCGCGATCCTCATGACGCATGCCGTTCCTGTTTTTGTGGATACCGCACCAGATAGTTTCCTGTTGGATCCTTCAAAAGTTGAAGCCGCTATCACCGAAAAAACAAAGGCGATTTTACCGGTTCATATCGCCGGATATCCAGCCGATCTTGACGCATTGGTTGACATCGCAAATCGGCACAACCTTAAAATCGTCGAGGATTGCGCGCAGGCACACGGTGCCGAGTGGCGCGGGCGAGGTGTCGGCAGCTGGGGACATTTCGGATGCTTCAGTTTCCAATCGTCAAAGAACCTTTGCGCCGGTGAAGGCGGTATCGTTCTCATCAACGACCGGGAACTCTACGAACGCGCGTATGCACTCCATAATTGTGGACGCACACTCCCCGATGCTGAATTCGGCGAGGCAGAACCCTTCGGCGGCAATTTCCGTATGACTGAGTGGCAAGCCGGCCTCCTCCTCTCGCGTATAACTCGACTTGAAGATGAAACCAACTATCGCCATAAAAATATGCGATGGTTAGATGGGTGGCTCGGCGAGGTTCCCGGCATCAAAGTCACACCTCTCGATCCACGTGCAACGCGGGGCGGGTGCCACGGCTATAAAGCACTCTTTGATGCTGAGGAATTTGAAGACATTTCACGTGAAACATTTCTCAAAGCAATGCGTGCAGAGGGGATACCCATGGGATATTGGTATACAACGCCGATGTATCGCGCCTCTTTTCTTACCTCTAATCTTTTCGGTCAAGACCTCAATTATACCGATGTGCATTGTCCTGAGACTGAGAAGATATGCCAAACCGGTCTCTCCTTAAGTCAAAATGTCCTGATGGCAAGCGAGGAGGACATAGAGGACATTATTAAGGCAGTAATAAAAATCCGCCGGAATGTCGGTGAACTAAAATCGGACCCCTCCTAATGTCTAAATATCCGAATTCGCGTTCCTTTTAAATTTTCCACTATCTTTTTATCCTCGGGTGACTCTATATGGGCAGATAGGCTCAAAAGGCAGGAGTGGTTGACAGCCACCAACTATTTTTCGCTATCCTTTTTAGCCTTAACGGACTCTATATAGGCAAATGCCCATAAAAAGGAGACAATCATGTCTAACGAACACGAAACCCAAAAGGAAATTCGCGGAATTCTACGGCTCTTGGAAACAACTGCTCGCGTAGTAGAGACATCACCGATAGTAGATCCTTCAGAAAGTGAGGAGCGGTGCGCCCAGCAAGTCAACAACGCGCTTGACCGCTTAAGCGAGATCGGTGCTGTCCCTCAAGGGTTGTTTCAACCCCTTGAAACGGGGGCATCTTTTAGTGAGGTGAGTGTTGCTTGCCACCAAGTTGCTGCATATCTTAGAGAAGGTCCTACGATTGATATCGACTTCGACTTCTCCAACGTGAAAAAAACCATTGGCGACGAACTGAAAGATGTTAGTGAAGTTGTACGGCAATCGGTACCTGACTTTCTCAAAGACTTCTTGGGGGAACGCACCCAAGAGAAATCTGATACTGATACAGTCGAGACGGTAGAAGTCACCTCTGATGAAGATGAGGACGCGGAATCTACCACATCTGTTGATCAACGTATTGCCAGACTGGAAGGACAGATGGAGACGGTTGTAGAAATCCTCCAAGAGATCAGAACACAACAAGTCAAACAGAACGAAGAACTCTAAAAACGTACGTTGGGAAAAGCCGCGCGGTTTTTCCCAACGGATGCGTGGTTGTTCTGTATCGTACCAATTTGGCGAATACCAACGCTTGAAGGAACCCGTCCTTCAGCAGAAACCCAACAGAAAACATTCACTGGAGATGTCCTATGAATCGGTTTATTACCTTAACCTTTTCTCTCTCGGTATTGGTTTTATTTTTTACTATTGGTTGTGAGGTAGCCTTAACGGATGAGGAACATATTGTGGACAAGATTGAAAAAGCATATAGCGTTAATTCGGGTGGTAGCCTAACCCTTGTCTCAGAGTTTGGTGCAATTGATGTCCAAACCGCTGAAGGGGATCAGGTTAAGATCGTCGTCACAAAGGCAGCAAAGCCGTTGAGCAGATCTGCTGCAAAAGAGGCACTTGCCGATTTTGATGTGGCATTCACCAACGAAGATACTGGTGTCCGTATTGAAGGCACATTCAAACAAGGTCGAGAGCACTGGAGGAAAGTGCTAAATCGTCTCGAAATTCGTTTTCAGGTAACTAACTGTGCCTAAAGATTACAACGTCGATTTGGATACCGCAAGCGGTAGTATCTCAGTAGCCGACCTTAACGGGGATGTCCGCGCGAGGACCTCAGGCGGCAGTTTGCGTTTCGGAAACATTACAGGGACAGTGTGGGGACGAACATCCGGGGGTAGCATCAAACTTACATCGTGTGACAGTCCTGTCGATCTCAAGACCTCTGGTGGTAGTATTGAAGTGGGCGATGTCGCAGGCGATGTTCAAGCACAAACCTCTGGCGGGGGCATCCGCTTTGGGGACATTCAGGGCTCCGTTTGGGGCAAAACATCCGGGGGTAGTATCAAGGTTGAGAAGTGTAGTGGAGACGTAGATGTTCATACCTCGGGAGGTAGCATCAAACTGGGGAGCACCATCGGGACTGTAAATGCCAGAACCTCAGGCGGTTCTATCCAAGCCCTTCTAACAGCACAACTTCACGATGAATGTAGTTTGCGCACATCCGGCGGTAACATAACTGTTATCCTCATCCCAGATATCGCAATTGATGTGGACGCCACAACCAGCGGCGGGAGCGTCTCAACAGACTTTGCAGTAGCATCCACCATTCAGGGAAAAGTTCCAAAAAATAGGTTGAAAGGGAGCATAAACGGCGGGGGTCCCCTGATGAAATTGCGCACCTCTGGTGGTGGTATCCGTTTACAGAAAATATCGGATTAAGTAGGCTCTCTGAGTGCTAACTACCAACCGCCTACCAATGCTTAAACGAATACATCCGCTGTCCGAGAAACAGTCCTAAAATTGCCCAAATACTCCCCATCACGAATTCGCCGAGCATTGTCCCTAAAAACAGGGGCAGTGTTCGGCGATACGCACCAATCCCACCGTGGCGAATCAGTATAGATTTTAGCAACCACGCCAGAAATACCGGAAACCAAAGCCGACCGAAATTCCAATTCCCCGCAAGCGGATAAGCCAACGGATGCAGCTGCCACCAAATAAACCGCAGACGCATAAAGAGCGTCGTGAGCGTCAGAGTGATACCAAAGCCGAAAAATCCCATACGTCCCCAGTCCGTATCGTTCGGAAGGGTCAACCAGCGTTGTAGGTCACTGAACGCCTCCTGCCCGCGCCATGTCCCTAAACTTCCATGTTTATAACCCGCGTGCAGGAACGCAACAAATCCAATAGCTAACCCGATGACCGTCGCACCCCACATCACCCACAGAATTTGACGCGTGTTGATGCCGCCTCTATCAGCGAGTTTAAAGCCCTCCAATTGGTTCGGCATCGGTTGCGAACGATAGTTGCGCGTGAACCCGTAAAGGAACGCGAAGCCTGTCAACGTTGGCGGACCAATCTTTCTGGAACCAACAAGTGAAGTCAGAAAAATACCAGGACCCGCACGATAGAAATCCATCGTCGGGGTCCCGAGTTCCGCACGCATCCGTGTAAACGCTAAAACAAGTATAAATTGGATACTGAAAAACCCAAGTACGCCCCACCACGACATCCCTGCCTTCAAACAAAATCCAAACACAACTGCCATACCCACCAAGAATCCAACAAACGCGCTCCGGTATCCCATCGGTTCATTTGTTATATCAATGTTTGTTTTCAAACCTAAAATATTGCGGGCAACCTGCCAGAGATGCTTGTGTGTTATCCAAAGCGCGAAGAAACAGAGACCAAAATACGCACCAGTTGATTGCATATCAATATGCGGATAGCCAGGGGTCTGATTCATTCCTGTCATCGCTCCGAAAACGAGTTGTGCCTTCCAGAACAGGTAAAACAACCAGCAAGAGAGCGACAAATCCAGCGGCATTAAAAAACCTATGCCGATGGCGTAAGGGTTTAGATGGATAGGTGTTGAACCGATAGCATTCAGCGGTTTTTCTGTGAACAAGATGCCAATGTCGTGACGGATAGGAAGGCTCGGGACGTAAGGATAGAGAAAACTAATTCCATTGAGCAAATCGATCCCACATCCGATAGCGAAACCTATCCAGAGCAATCGGTTTCGGTAGAAATCTCTGTGTTTTGTCATTTCATAAGGGAGCAAGATGATTGGGTAACTCAGCTTTTCGTGTTCAATCCACTGTTTACGGAGGATTACACTCAGCATCATCATAGAGAATGCTAAAGCAGAGAAGAAAACCAACCATGCCAATACTGGGGTGAGCCATGCCTGAATATGATCTGTCTCAAATAGGTTTGAGGTGCCTTCATAGTAGCCGGTTAAGGCGCGGCGGTTCATCACAGCAATCCAGTCCGGAATATAGCGGAAGAAAAGCGATTGCCATTCATTCTCGGGTGTCGCAAACCACGCCGCGTGTCCCAAGACACACATCGTCGCCTGCAAAAGGTCGTGTCCACAGACGACACACGCCAGCGTTACCATGAGATACACCGTTAGCATCTCTGCTTGCGTGAGTTGCCATTTCGGTAGATAACGTGTTAAGAGCAGATTGAGAATAGCAATAAGGAAGAGCGTGAAGACGGCGTTAAAGAAAATCGCCATCGTGGTAGGATACTGTGTCGTCCAGACTGTCTCCGTCTGAACAACAAGGTAAATGTTGAGCGGGAGCGATAACAACCCCAACAAAATCGCTCGCCATGTAATATTTTCGGTTGATATGCGATCCGAAGAGTTCATTTTGTAGTTATCAGTTATCAGTTATCGGTTATCAGTTATCAGTCCAGAGAACCTCCTCGGAATTACAAACGTTTGCAACCGCCAACGGGTTACTGAGGCTGACCCCTGACAGCCAGTTAAAATGTGCGTTCCTGACCATAAAAAATCCGAGGTTTAAGCGATGGCGCGAAAGGCGGATCGAGCGGAAACGCAAATTCTACCCGAAGAATGCCCGTACCACTAAACTGAGAGAGGCTACTCCGCAATCCAAATCCCACACTCCGCTTTGGTGCCGCCAAATCAAAACTGTTTCTTCCATTCCAGATATATCCAATATCAGCGAACACAACGCCGCTTAATATGAATCCAAGGTGTACAGGTCTATCAATAAACGGGCGCGCCACAAACGTCGCTACCGCTGCGAGAGCTTCGTCCATTTTGTGGAAAATTGTGCCACCAAATACAGTGCGACTCTCAAGATTCAATAGGACGAGCTTCTCTCCGTTGAATTGTCTATAATCATAACCGCGCAAACCATTAAAAGCCCCCAAAAGGACTTGACTCCGCCCACTCCATCCGAACTGCATCTCTGTTGTCAGCTGCGCAACAAATGTCTGATGAAAGTCAAAGAGGCCATTCTCTCTAAAACCCCTTTCAAGCGTATAGATATCACCGGTATTAAATACATCTGTATAAAACCAAGAAGTCCGTGCCTGGAGAACAGACCGTTCAATTCGACTCGTCAAGTTTGTGTTAAGTGCGACTGTTGTGAGACCAAAAAACCGATCTCCTTTCATCCACCCCGAACCGACAGCCAATTCAGCGTAAGATTCTGTTCGGTCAGAGCCATATAATGGCGAAGCATACCCAAGAGACAGCGCGTATTGCGCACCGACGAGAAAATTCTCCTCTTGTCCCATCCGTTGGAGAAACCGAGTTTTGTGATATGCGGTGTGTTTTCTACCCAGCGTGAAACCAACCCGCTTTATATCGCGCTCTTCTAACATCGCTCCTGATTCAACTGATTTGTCAAGTAACACATATTTCAAACGCCGTGAGGTCGCCCAGAGCCCTATATAGTTCTGTTGCCGTCTGTCCCCGAAGTAGCGTTGCACATTTGCAAAGGCGCCTTGTAAATTTTGCTCAAACCTATCGGTTTCTCGTCCGTTTTCATACCAAGTTACGGGATTGACCGATTCAGAAAAACGGATACTTGCACTCCATCGACTTTTCAATGTATATTGTGGACGTTCTAACAATACAAGTAAAGAGTCCCCATCTCGCTTCTGGATATATTCACCGTCAAAATTCCAGTGTGAATTAAAAAGGCGAGGGTTGGAATATCTACCTCTCACAAGGCTCCGCGTCCTCTCGCCAATTTCGCTAATCCTTTCGTAACGCCACAAGGTACTTTGCCCCGAACCGAACAGGTTTGGATCCCGAAATTGTAGTAGCCAGTACCTTTTCTGGTTGTTCAGGTTCAAGTCTGCTCCGAATGGGAACGACAAGAGTTCCGTAATACTTGCATGAACGATAACCCTTTTTGAGAGTTCATCCCACTGGGCATCCACCTTTGCAGCACCAATATACGTCTTACGCCGCAGAATCTGCTCACTCTCTATTCTATCTGCTTCTGTATAGATATCTCCTTCCGCAAATAGAAGTTCACGCCGAATTACCTCCTCCTTCGTCTGTATATTACCGCTTACGAGAATCTGTCCAATGTTACCTTCATCAATTTCGATACCCAGGTAAATACCATCTCCGAATTTCTTTACAGAGAGTTGCTCTTCAATAATGCGAGCGAACTGATAGCCATTCTCCCGATAGAAACGGACGATCGCTTCAAAATCCGCTTTCAGAAGGGTCTCATCATAGACACTCCAGACATCTGTCCCCATCAGGGCGCGAATTTGTTGGTCGGAAAATGAGTTATTCCCGCTGATGACGAGACTGCGTACGATATTCGCCTCATCATATTGGCTTTCGGCTTTCAGCTTTCGGCTTTCAGTGTATGGTGGTTGCGTATTGCTTTCGGTTTCCACAAACCGTTCTTGACCGACTGCTGATGATTGGCTGCTGATTGCCATAATTAAGCACAGGATCCCAAGCGAGCGCGCAACATACCAAAAATCTATCATTATTCTTCACCTACAGCCAGTGCACTTGCGCGATTTGAAAGAAAACTTTCAAGCATCATAAGGCAAACCGCTAATATAAGCAATTCACCCCAAATTTCCCGACCGTGTCTTCTGACATCTATGGTGTCAGGCACCTCTGTTGATGTCTCGGTTTTCTCAGAGACTGTTGTTCGTGCACCGACGCGCGCTGCTGCTTGTTGAAGCGAAATTTGTGCTAAATCGGATTCGTTGCTATCAACATTAACCGCAAAAAAATCTCGTTGAATTCTACCTTGCGTTTCCACTTCAATTTGATAGATACCCGGACGTTCTATGTCTTGAAATCGTAGCCTACCATCTTCATCAATCGGCACCACTGTGTTCTGGCTATCCTTTATCGGAGACTGTCGGAAACCATCAGCAGAAATATCCTCTTGCTGACGGCTGACCGCTGACGGCTGACCGCTAACCTCTATTAAACGAATGGACGCTTTCCCGCCAGCACTACGCGGGTAGTACGCTGTGTAGGTATCACCGACATGCCCGCCCCATGTTAAATTACCACTCGCCATAGCGGTGTAAAGGACGCTCTGTTGGAGCATTGGAAGGAAATACGGATTAACAAGCAGGTCGTTTGTATACCGCAGAGTAGCAGTAGCAGAAGTCCTTTGTTGCGTGAGTATCCCACAATTGTAAAGTAGCACGGCACTTGTCCCTCGGATGCGTTCAACAAGGAAAGGGGTATCATCTTCAAAACGCGCAATGACTGTGGATTCAGCGGTAGGCTGTAGTGCCACACCATTGTGGAATTGCGGCGCGTAGTGCGTAGAAAATCCTTCGCTCGGAAAAATATCGAAAATGGGATGGGACGCTTGGTATGTACCAACCTGCTGTGGGGGTGTCCATGTCAGAGTGGAACCAACTTCGGCAGGTAGCCACATATTGCTGAATCTATTGTAGTTTGGTAGGTCGCTGTCGCTACCCACAAAAACAATTATACTTTTCCCATGACGGATAAATTCTTGAAGTTGTGTGTCAATCTGCTGAGAGATCTGTGGGACATCCGCAAGAATGATAACATCGTAGTCTTCCAGCGGGAAGTTCTCAAACTCCGCTGGCGTGCATTGCGTCGGTAGAATCATTGTATTATAGCCGCCAGCAGTGTCCCGCAAATCCACACGCGACTTGCGTAGCGCGTTCCGCTCTTCGCGGTTCGCGGTTCGCGGTTCGCGGTTCGCGGTTCGCCCTGACGGCTGATGGCTACTAATAAAGTTATTTGGATTGAGGGCTAACGTTAGATAGTCGGTCTGTTCCCCGACACAGAGGACCCGCACTTCACCGATAACATCTAAAGCGAAGTAGCGTCGGTTGTCGATGTTGAGCCGATCTTCTGTTAGTGACAGATAACCGGTATGCGTACCCGGCGTAGAAAAAGTGTGTGTTAAAGTAGTATTTAAGGTTTCGTCTACGTGGTCGAACGAAGCGTTCACGGTTTTTTGTTTCTCGCCTCCAATAAACAAGGTTAAGATATTCTGACCCAAAGATGCCGCCGAATGGTTGACGATTGTTACATTCAGTTGGAGCAGTAAATTCACGCCTATTAGTTGATTGGAGGGACGGATTTCTTCAATACTTATATTATGTGCTTCACTTTCAGTAACAGGCAGCAGCGAAATCCGAGCACCCGATCGGTTTGGAAGACGACTCCAGTTTTCCCATCCGTTCCGGGCGAAATCTGAAATGAGATAGAGTTCCTTATTCAGCTGCTCAGACGCTGCGAGAATTTCATGCGCGAGTTCAAGGCTTGGCTGAACATTCGTCGTCCGGTAAGAGATTTCCGCCTCGTTAATTGCTGCGATAACGCTCTCAAGGTCAGGTGTGAGTTGTTGAAAAACAGGTTGCGGTGTGTCCGACATTAAAATAAGTGTAGCCCTATCACCGTGACGCAGCGTCTCAAGAATGTCCGTCGCCAAAGTTTTCGCTGTCTCGAACCGGACACCATCTACCTCTTGATATCCCATGCTGTAAGAGTTATCTAAAACGATAACCACATCGGTTTTTGCGCGTACAGAAGCGACCGGCAAGCCGAGGGTCAAAAATGGGCGCGCCAAAGCCAGCGCAATAAGCGCAACAATCGTCATCCGTAGAAGTAGAATAAGGAGTTGTCGAAGTTGGAATCGGCGAGCGTTTTCACGATGTGCCGCCGCAAGGAACATAAGACTGCTAAAATCGATTGTCACGACACGGCGACGGTTCCAAAGATGAATAAGTAATGGAATGCCCGCAGCGAGGAGTCCGAAGAGAAAGAGCGGATTAAGAAATGCCAATCTTGTTTTGTCCTTTGTGGCTTAATGGCTGTCAACGGGCAGGGCGGGTTGCGAATCAACGGTATGAAGCCCGTGTGGAAATCAACGATATGAATGCCTTAAAGGCATTCCCCGCATTATCGTTTTGCAACTCTCTCAGTGGTCACCCAAAAGATATTTATGGCAGTGACACATTCTATGACCGCCGGGAGCCTCTTAACTGAATGCTGAAAGCGCAGCGACCTGACTGCTGGTAACTACTCATCGGTAATCACAATTTCAAGTCGGTTGATTGTTTGGAAGACCCCTTCGGCAAATTCCATTAGGTTGTCCGATTCCAGCGTACTTCCGCCAAGTTGAATGTGATTCGCATCCGCCACCATCTGACCGAACGTCGGATCCATTTGTACCCATCTGCCAACGTAAACTTCGGGCCAGAAGTGATAATAGAAAGCATCCCTTGAAAATACAATACCCGAACAGATGCGTGAAGGGATTCCAGCGGCACGTGCCAACGCTATAAAAAGTGTCGTGTGTTCCGTACAGTCTCCAGAGAGCGACGCTAATACCGTTAATGACGAACCAAAGCCACCTGTCACTCTTTTGTCAGTGATGGATTCATAAACCCATTGACACAATTTTTTCGCGGCACGCCATGAATTCGTCTCGCCATTCAAAATCTCCTGAGCCGTTGCTTGGATGTCAGAATGGGCTGCTTGAATGTAAGCACTGCTCCGAAGGAATTCACCCGCCGCATCACGAATAGGTAAATCAGGACAGTCGGCCGCAACAACCGTTGGAACTTGGATTGAAATGCTACCTGATTGTCCAGTCTCGACTTCGAGTTTCTGGCGGGCGTTAGACATAATGGCTTCGGTGATGTTTCCTGACAAAAGCTTCACTTCGGCTTCGAGGTGTTCCGCCTTTGGGGTCGGGCGTTTTCCAGCGGGGAGAATGCGGGTTTTTAAGATAACATCAACCTCTGCGGTGCCACCAAGAGCCGTTTCTCTATCGGTTTTTGTAACGACCAGAGAAAATCCCATCAAGGGCACCTCTGTTCTATAGATCACGCCGTCGGCATCCATCCAAGACTTCGCTGTGATGCCCCCGGCTATATCCATTGTTTGAGGCAAAACGAAAACCTGCTTTTCCTCTGATTGATGGATTAAAGTCTCTTGCGCTGTAACCTCAATCTCTGTTTTTACAGGTTTCAACAGGTCGAAACTAAATATATGAAGGTTGTATTTATCTCCTATTTTGAGCCCTTTTTGCCTGAAAAGAGACTGCAGACCAGGGTATTCGGAGATTGTATCCGGTGGCACGGGGACTTTTGATTCAGTCGTTTCTCCGTTGAGTGTGGTTTTAATATAAGCAATGCCATCTACAATCCGTCCTTCCACCTGTTTTAACCCTGAGGCATCGGAAGTCGAAAGGAAATAGCGCGGCATCAGGTCGAAACCGGTATACTCAGCACGGGTGGTTTCTTGTGTGACATCCGTTCCGAGTGCCTTAAAGTTCATGACCATGTTAAATTTGTTCCGGATGACAGGTTCGCCTTGATACTCGGTTTCTTCAAGAGAAACGTGCATATAACCGAGCTTGGTATTCATCAGGGTGAGACTGTACCATTGTTCCCGCAAGTCTTGTGGCATGTTTTCAAATGTGATTTGTAGTTTATCTTTTTCTGACTTAACGCTTTCGATTGGGTTCTCTGCTATAGTAGTCGTATCAACAATCTTGACCCGAACGGTTCTACCATTCGGACCGTTGTCTTGCGCGAAGACGGGACCAGTGAATACACCTACACAAGCAATTATTAGCACTAAACGCACGCTATCCATTTGTTGTTTATCTCCCATAGCGTCCTTCTGACTGCTGAAGAAAGTGCCTGATTATTGGCGTTGTTTATAGTGTTAATTATACTGAATCGAACGCGCCTATGTCAAATCTTTTGGGTAGTGAAGTATGGAACCGTCTAATTGTTGGGGTTACGAGTTGCCATTGCTACGGTATGGGTGTGACGCTGTTTAACCTTCTGGTAATTTCCAAAAATATTCAAGAAGTTACGCTTGATGAATTCTCGCAGCCCAGAAATCGTCACGACGTAGAGGCGACCGTTGGGTTTCAGATGCTGCTTCGCATCTGCCAGAAAAATCTGTAGGAGTTCTTTACCGACATTGGCGGGAAGATTGGAGGTGATTAAATCGAATTGGATGTCGGGGAGATGGCTAAATCCGTTGCTCAGGAGGACGTGGCAATTTGAGAGTTGATTCCGCGCCACATTTTTACCGGCGTAGTCAACTGCCACAAAATCTTTGTCCACCATGTAGACCGTTGCCGTTGGCGTACATTTAGCGATACTAATACCTATGGCGCCGTATCCACAACCGAGGTCAAGACAGATATCATCTTCTTGAATCTCTATATGTTCGATCAATAAGTCTGTACCTGCGTCGAGCCCTTTTGGCGAAAAAAGCCCCCATGTTGTGGAGAAAGTGACAGGAAATCCTCGTAACGCTGCGTGGAACTCGATCTCTCGTGGCGGGGCATCTATTGCCATTTTATCAGCACTCCAAGCGCATCACCGGGAGAATTCCAGAGCAGATCGAACGCTGCTTTCGCTTCGGTGTAGTGAAAGCGATGTGTAATCATCTCAGAGGCGCGAATCTCACCCGCTTTTATCTTTTCTTGGGCGCGTCCAACGATCTGAGAGCGAGGTTCATCGGTCAAGATACCCGCGACAAGGCGTTTGCTCATTATCTTTGAGGAATGCAACGGGAGCGGTGCTTGTTGGTAGAGCGCGATAAGCTGAATCGTACCGAATCGACGGGTCATATCTTGTGCCTGTTCAAACGACCTAATGCCAGCGTAACCGCCAACGCAATCAACTACCAAATCTGCCCCGTTTCCGTCAGTAAGGTGACGCACCACTTCAACCGGATCCGCGTCTTCGGCATTTATGACCACATTCGCACCGAGTTGCGTAGAGAGTTCGCACCGAAGCGGCAACGCGTCTACGGTGATAATTCGAGCCGGATCGTATCCACGAAATACTTGCAGCATCAGGCTACCAACTAAACCTTGTCCCAAAACAACGACAGTATCTTCCGCTTTCACACCAGAGGAGTCTGCCCAAGCGATCGCACTGGTGGACAGCGGCAGGAAAGTGCCCTCTTCAAAACTTACGTCGTCGAGGAGTCGGACGATACGTCCATCGGTTGGGTCGGGTTCGGCAATGACGTATTCCGCATGTGGTGCTACAACCATCACGCGCTCGCCAATGCTATAATCTGTCGCTGCTGCGCCTACGGCATCCACCCTCCCTGTAAGTGAGTATCCCATAATTGAGGGGGATACGGCTTCTTCTCGAATGTATCGCCGGAAGAGTTCAGAGCCGCGGCTAATGAGCGTTGTATCTGATTTCACCCGAATCTGACGGTCATTTACCTCCGGTATTGGCACTTCTTCGAGTTGGATGTTGCCAAAACCTTCTGGTTTGGTTACTCTAAACATATTTCTCTTATCAAAGTTCCTTTATGTCTAAAACCCCGGTGCTTTAACGGGGAGTATGTCAATTCCATAAACGCTTGACTAATTCCTCACGAGTAATGGGTTTATCAAGAGACATCATATAGATGTGAAAAGTATTACTTCTGTCAGAAACATACGCCAGGTGTCGACCGTCCGGTGAGAACGCCGGATGAATAGACACACCGATTTCACCTGTGATACGTCGCTCGTTTTTACCATCAGCATCGATAAGGTAAATCTCCATGTCCCCGTCTCTGGCGGAGACATACGCTATCGTTTTGCCATCAGGCGACACGGTCGGATTGTAACAATCGTAGCGGTTCGGATTGAAATGTTTCTCGTTCTGTCCATCAATATCCATTGTGTAGAGCTGATTGACATCGCCCCGAGAGGAGACAAATACGATGCGTTTGCCATCAGGGAAGAACGCCGGGCTTCCGTCATCGGTCTCGTTGTAAGTGATGCGTTTCGGTTCAACGTCGGCAGATGTAATTTGTGCCAGATCAAGCCCATCTAAATTGAGAAGATATAATTCCAGATTTCCGTCAGCATTGGATTCGTAAATTACCTGATTTTCCACCGGTGACGCCCGCGGCACACGAGCACCGAAGCTTACCGGTAAGACCGCCCGTGTAACTTTGCTATGAATGTGGGTCAAGTTGAAGCCAGCGTAAATCGGCGTTGAACCGCTACTCTGGATTACCACTTTAACCTCTCGTGATGATTTCGGTTCGCTGCTATAGAAAATATAGTTCGGAGTTGTAAGAAAGGTGGGGGAACTGTCGTTGAAATCCGTCGTGAACGTCACGCGGCGGCGAATGCGCCCGTTCAAGTCCATCAAATAAATTTCGCCGTTGTCAAGTCGGAACGAGGCAAACGCTATCTCTGTTCCATCTGATGAGAAAGTGGGTGAATAGTTATCCGAGTCCCCGTGGGTGAGTTGTTTACTTTCGTAACTATCCCCAATCAGTTCAGCGATTTGGCGCAAAACCGAGTGATCGGAATTGCCGTGTTGAATGAGTCGTAACACGCGGAAGGCAGAGTCTCTATCCCCGAATTTGAGATAGGTTCGTGCGAGTTCAAGACGCGTTGCAGCAAGGGTTTCAGGGTCTGTGGCGTAAAGTTGCGAAGCTTTTCGGAGCTGCACGACCGCATCGGTGTAACGTCCTAGTGCATTGTAGGCTTTCGCAAGCAGTATCCGCGCCTCGGCATCTTCAGGATCTGTCTCAACAAGGGTCTCTAACCCATCTGCCGCTTCTTGGAACATGCCAGTGTTTAAGAGGGCTCGGTTCTTTTTCAAAACTGCCGAGTTCCCTTGACAACCAACCAAGAAGATTACGAAGAGAATAAGGCATTGAACTATTAAGCCGTAGTTACGACTGTAAAACGAAGACAAATTTTGCCTGTTTGGACAAAATTTCGTGTTATATTTTACCATAAACCTAATGTATAATACCATTTCTAAAAGTTTATCTTGCATTAACCGAACCCACTCACGTCACACCCGGTAGGTGCGGTTTCTAACCGCACCGAGCAGTGCTGAAAAATAGCCAACCTTTTAAGAGGAATTATCAATTAGAATTGGTATAAGTTGTAGCGTATCGTTCTCAAGAAATTAGCGTTTTCTGGTTCTACGCCTCCCGCGCCAGCCATCACCAACGGCGTACAGCCAACAGAGTACACCTTGGACGGATGAGCTAATTTTAAGTTTCCAAGAGGGTCGGTACATTAACTTTTCACCATCATCAAACGTCCAAATATGGATTTCATAAGGTTTCGCCAGTTCATCAGGATCCTGCGCCTCATTCGCCGACGCGTTGTCTGATCGGTCATCCCCCTTTGTAGCAGCGCGAAAACGCAACAAATCACCCCACTCCGTTACGGGCAACGAATTCAAATAGAAAAGACCTGCTGCTGAAGCAAAGATTAGGAAAATTATAACACCCTTGACAAATTGCGATAAGTATAACTGACCAAGTCCGGGGAGGATCGCAGACAGGACCAGCGCAACATAAGAACGGACATACACAGGTTCACCTGAGTTACTTCCAGAATTACCCATCTCAGCACGAGCAGACCCCCGTTCTACCATCGATTAAGACTCCCCTTGCGCAACAAGATAAACACCGATACAGATGATCAGCGCGCCAATTATACGAATCTTCGGAATGGATTCTTTGAACACCATCCATGAAAACAAAATTGACAACACATATCCAGAACTTAACATCGGATACGCGATACTCAGTTTAACGCGCGACAGAATAACGAGCCAGACGAGCGTTGTAAAACCGTATATCGCAATCCCGCTGAGAATATAAGGGTTCAAGAACGCCTGCGTCAATTTTCCAAGGGCATCCCGCAGCGTACTGATACGACCTATCGTATTCATGCCGTGTTTGAACAGAATTTGCCCGATCACTGTCAGCAAGACGTTGAAAAATAGCAGTAAAAAATCTTTCATGCTTTTATTATATCATACCTCAATTCTTTTTACAATTTTTAACCGACGCTCACTTTTTCCTTTCAACCTTCCACAATCCAATTTTAACCGACGCTCACTTAAAATTGGTAGGTGCGGTTTGCAACCGCACCGGTTTTCCTAACCAACCACTACAAGTTATACAAATACGTCACTTTAACCACTACAACCCGATTTTCCAACTGTAACTCGCGACCTTCACCCGTCCGAGTGGCGGCATCCCCCCAAGCTTCATTGTAAGCAACAAACAGATGACTCTTCGGACTATATTCCCATCCGAAGAGAAAACTCAACAGGTAGTTTTGATGGATTTCCTCAGAGAGCTCACGTTCTCGGTTCGCTTGGGCGAATATCCGAAGAAACGATTCCCGTGTGAATAGGTAAGTCGCACGCATGGAGCTGACGAAAAATCTACCGTCAATTGCCCCCGTTAAATCGAGGCTTTGGGCATAACCGCTGTCTAATTCTATTGAAAAATTGCTCTGTGGACGCAGCGTCGATTCAAGGGTGAGACTTCGCTGTTTACCCGCTTGTTGTCGGCCGAAGTTAAAGTAGTCCGAAAAATCCATGCCGATGCCAATAGCAATCGGATATGCAGAGTTGGTGTCAATCTCAAATCCGTATCCATCCGCTACAAATACCTCTGTCAATTCAACTTCTCGACTCCGATAATAGTAGAGCATAATATCATCTACAAGCGTCTCTCTGAAATCCATCCCAACATCAGCACTCACATGCCATCTGAGCAAATCTTCGTCAAATTCAGGTGAAAGCGACAGTTCAGGGTTCCGTTCTCTCCACGCAGCAAAATATTCGGGGGTATAAAGGCTTTGTGAGAGCCGTCCACTGATGCCTGAGAAAAACTGGCGGGGCCCCCACGGCGGAGAATAGGAAGTGCGCATCTGAACCCGCTGCCATCCGCGGTTCCGTTCTTTACGGAGATACCCAGTCTCGTTAATCTCAAAATGCGGCGCGACCCGTTCCAGTTCAATGCTACTGCTCCACAGGTAGTTGCGTTGTGCAAAATCAATCGTCCACGCCGAGTTATTGCTATCCTCACCGGGATGAAAGCTACCCGCATACTGACCTGTGAGATGATAAGTTTTGCCAAGCGCAAGATTCATATCAACGCCACCGACGCGGCTATGCCATCTGTCGCTGCCGCCCTGCTCTTTATTGACAAATAGAATCCCAACGTTTGAGCGTTTAAGGATGTCGCGCTTAACGCGGATCGCAGAAAACCATGCCGCCTCTTTTTCTGACGAAGCGGTTTCAGACAAACCGAATTCCCCCGTTTGATTGCCTAAGACACCCATAGAGTAGTTCCCTACTTTCCCTGTAAGTTTACCACCCCAAAGGATATTCCCGCGACTCCCGATACGACGGCTGAACATAAGATCGTACGGCGTTTCAAAGAAACTATTGCCTTCAACAAAGAACGGGCGTTTTTCGGGAAAACGGGTCGGAAAACGGGTCAAATTAATCTCCAATTGATCCGCTTCAACCTGTGCGAAATCCGGGTTAAATGTAACGTTCGCCTTCAGCGCACTCGTGAGGTTGTATTGAACATCCAGTCCGGTGCCGAGTTGGCGCGTTAGATCCACATCGGCAGCACCCGTTCCCCCACCTAAAAGGTACGGCATAATCTCAAAATTTTTCCCCGTTTCAATGCCCTGGATGCCCAAGATATGCCCCAAATCCGACATCCGTGTAACCACACCCGCTTGTGTTAGCTGTTTCCACACCGTAACCTCACTCTTTCGACGGTTTACCCGTTCTATGTCAAAACCCCAGATTTGTGTGGGTTTGTTGGTGAACCGGAAGTTAGAAAACGGAATTTTAAACTCAGCAGTCCATCCTAATTCATCAATGTTACATTCAACCCACCAAATCCCCTTCCAATTGCTGTCCCGTTGCGTGTCCTCGTAACGATAGTTATCGCTTTGCACACCACTCGGATTTGTCGCAAACTTATAACCGGTCCGATGATCGTGATGCGGATCAATGAAAAAAGAGATGAGATCCGATGCGTTGATCTCACCGCGCCGGGTCAGTCGATTAAGAATCTTGGAGGGTTCAGCATCGTAGCATCGAAATGCGATGTAAAGATTGTTGGCATCGTAAGCGATACGGAATTCTGTGTCATCTGTTGCGGCAGCACCGCGCGAAGGTCGCAGCTGAATGAAACCACTCCGAGGTTGTGCCTGATGCCAAACAGCCTCGTTGAGCAGCCCATCAATATTTGGCGGTTCACCTTCAATTCGGTAGGCTTCAATGGTATGCTCTCCCGCACCCTCTGGGTGTGCGAAGAGCAGAATCGGGTATGAAAGAGAGAGCAGGAACACAATCACAAATCTTAGCATGCGCCTAATTATACTCGAAACCTGTAGTACTTGTCAAATCTCTGCCCAGAGGTATTCACTTTTTATAGTAAAACTTAGAATTAAAAAGACACTTTGACAATCTCGAAGAACTCGGCATGCCGTAGGGGCGAAGTCTCTTCGCCCGCTGTGTAATGTTTCATTAATTCTAAACCGCACTATAGTTGTCTGAGTCGCGGATTATCACGGATGACGCTGATTTTTCGGGTGTTGGTAGGCAGCAACGGCTTAGCAATTTAGCGGATTTTCAGGAGAACTGAATCGCTCTGCCAACTAATTATCTTTTCCTTGAAAAAATCGTTAAATTCCAGTAGAATTCCCAAAATTGGGTGAGAGCAGTCAGGTTCAATACCACGTTCTGAGGTAATTGCAACGAAAAAGGATACATGACAATGGTTGAACTTACACGCGAAGACATGGAATTTTTCAAGAATGAAGGGTATTTGATAAAGCGAAACGTCCTTGCCCCAGAATTGATGGAGCGGGCACGGGCAAGGTTATGGGATGGCGCACCGGAAGGACGTAAACGTGAGGATCCTGAAACGTGGGTCGGTCCCTTTACACCGGATGAGGAAAACCTTGATAAGAGCAATAATCGTCGTGGATTCCGATGGAATTTCCGTGAACCCGGTGGTGAAGATTGGATGGTCAAACTGCTCGCGACGGATCCAAACGTCTGGCGGATGGCAGAGCAGTTTTTGGGGGCAGGGAACCTGGTGCAGCCTGAGCGTGTGCGCGGCATCTATTGTACCCTTCCCTATGGGGATATCCCGAAGAAGTCAATCGGGTGCCACGTTGACGCACATCCGTTCCATCTCGGTGCAGTCGGCTATATTGACGATGTGTCGCCAGAAGGTGGCGGGTTTACAGTCTGGCCCGGAAGCCACAAAACTTTCTACTACGATTACCATTCCCAATACAAGAACGAACCGACACCCCAATACGACATTGACCGAGAGCGTATCAGCAGAACCTCTGGCGTTGAGTGTTATGGGAATGCCGGTGATGTTGTCTTCTGGCACCATCGGATCGGGCACGCTGCGGGACACAACTATTCAAAGCAGATCCGGCAGGCTGTGCTCTACGACTTCCGAAAAACCGAATTGGCGGAGACACAGGAGGAACCCCCCAACGAGGATATGTGGCGCGATTGGCCCGGGATCAAGGCGTTAGAGACACAGTAGGCTATAATGCGTCGGCGCGGCTTGGAACCGCGCCTTTCGCATCTATCTTAAGCCCAACTCTTTCAACGTCCGCGCCATCATGTCATAAGCAATCTCTGCTTTCTCCATCCGCATGTGTGGAAAGGTCTCCACTGAGATGTACTTATCGTAACCCGTTTTTCCCAAACGCTCTGCAAAGGTTCGGAAATCCAACTCGTCCCCCGCTTCACCGGGAATGAGGAAAGTACTATACGGATACATTCCCGTCACACCCTTGACGTGACAGTGAGCGGTAAGCCGTCCCAATTTTTCGGTTACTTCAGCGATATCCTCACCGAGATGGTAGAAGTTGGTAATATCGTTGAGTGCCTTCAGCGCGTCGGAGCCTACGTGTTCTATCAGCAGGGTAACTTTCGAGGACGCATCAATCGTTGTCGCTTCGTGGTTGTGGATGTTCATCGTCACGCCGAGTTCTTCCGCGCGTCGGCAGATCGGTTTCAGAACATCAACGAGGAGCCGCCACGCGAAGGCATCCCCTTTATCCCCGCCGTAGCCAGTGAGGAAATTGACACCCTGCGCGCCGAGTGCTACCGCGACATCTTGGAGAAGGGCGTAATGATCAACGGCTCCCTGCTGGTCTTCTAATGCTAATTGATACAAACCGGGGCCCGCGAACGGATTGATGACAGAGACCTTCAACCCGTGGTCTGATGTCATCGCTTTAACCTCTTTGAGCAAGCTATCCGTGACTTCACCGGACGGAATGTGTGCTTCTGGACCGCACATCATCTCAATCGCATCGTAACCGGCATCGGCAAGAATGGTGATAACTTCGTGTAGAGGCAGGTCTTTCATGCCACCTGCATGGTAAGAGATACCTATCATCGGTGCAGCTCCTTTCCATAAACCTAAATTTGTTTCTAACTTATACCATTTCTAAAAGTTTATCTCGCATTAACCGAACCCACTCACGTCACACCCAGTAGGTGCGGTTTCTAACCGCACCGAGCAGTGCTGAAAAATAGCCAACCTTTTAAGAGGAATTATCAATTAGAATTGGTATAATACCATTTCTAAAAGTTTATCTCGCATTAACCGAACCCACTCACACCACACCCGGTAGGTGCGGTTTCTAACCGCACCGAGCAGTGCTGAAAAATAGTCAACCTTTTAAGAGGAATTATCAATTAGAATTGGTATAACTTAGTTAGGACTTCCGCAGAATGTTCTTTTGTAGCATAACCTGTTAGGTTGTGCAACCGGAATGTCTGTGTTTTTTCAGGAATCTTCATCTCACAGAGCGGGCTACGGTCAAAATTGCGTCCGTCCTATTAGTTCTACTTCAGCACGATTATACACAAAAAGGAGTCGTATGACAATCCAAAACTTTCAAAAACAGATTGAAGCCATTTATTACACACGAGATGCCGAGCGTGGCGTGCCGTTAACCTTCACATGGTTCGTCGAAGAAGTCGGAGAACTCGCAAAAGAGATTCGGAAACAACCACGAGATATAGAGCGGCTACGTGAGGAATTCGCCGATGTCTTTGCATGGCTTATCACGTTGGCAAGTCTGCTCGGTATCGACTTGGAGGATGCGGCGCAGATCTATGCTGACGGGTGTCCGAAGTGCAAAGCGACCCCGTGTTCCTGCTAACTTCCATTCAAAAATCGATCGAAGTTCCCACCAAAGAGGTTGTTAACATCCCGCTGAATCTCTGATTTACTGACGCTCCACCCGACATCAAGAAGCGTCTGGTATTTTTCTACCAAAACGTCGGCAATGATTTGACGTGAGTGTTTCCACTTGTACACGAGTTGATCCAAGATTCGGGCATCTGAATGCTGAGGGATAACGCTCAGACCGAGCAGCTCAATCCGTTCTCGCGTGATCTCCTCAATAATGCTCGGATTGTTCATGAACCACCAACATCCAAATATCATCAGATTTTTGAATTTCCGTCCGATGACACATAGCTCATGTTGATTTTCACGCGACAGGAGCGTAACGAGAAACTTATTATCAGGATGCTCGCGTAGCAGCGTCTCTAAACTCTCCAAATCTGCCTTACCCGTTCCATCTCCAGCCATCTGGAGTTGTGGGTTAACCGCACGTTTCACGCCAATCATCAGTGCGAAGGGGACATTAAACTCACGAGAGATGGGTAATATACAGTTATCAAACAGCCTTCCCAAAACGCCATCATCAGGATACTGGAAGTCCGGTGGAAGGGAGACCGCCATATATTTTGGGTTCATCCGTTGGATCCATGTCTCTAAAAATCGACGGACTTCTTTATAAGTCTTTTTTGAGGAGAGCGTCGGATCCACATCATAGCCGAGACCCCGGAGGTGTTCATAACCCGTCTCTTGATAGGTATTGATAAGCACATCCATCCGCAGTGCCGCCGCAAAGCGGGCATCGCCGGTATCCCCTGACTGCCAGACGGGTGCCTCTGCAGGATCAAACGGGTCGTTTGTCATCACCACTTTAGAGACTTTCGAGCGTTCAAAGACGGTATCAATAAATGCCTCGACCGTCGTATCGGCGAAGTAGCCACGATAGTCCTGTAGATTCCGTGAACTGACATCCAAACCTAACTCGTTCAGTGTTGTAACAACCCCGCGGCAGGCTTCACTGATGGGTGAATTCTCAATGAAGAGGGTCTGCCAAATCAAGTCTGCCTGCTCTGTCTTCGTCATCGCCCAAAATTGCTGATACGAGACATCCGATTTGCGGAATACTTCGGCGATGAGGTAGTGATAGGTTAATAATTCGTCAATCCCCCACAGCAACAACTCACCAAACGGTGGACTGAAGAGGTGCGTATGGATATCTGTAACGCTTTGGGAACTGACCGCGTCAAGCACAGCGGTTCTGAGTGATTCTGTGGTTCCAATTGTCTGCGTCTGGTTTGATTCGGAAACATTCATATTAATCCTCCGGTTTCAAATGCTAAGACGAAGTTTCTGATTTAATCTTACTGGTTATAAAATCAACGACTTCTTCAGGGGTGTGTTTTCCGAATCGGACGTAAACGCCGCGGAAATTTTCAAGGCGTGTTGGGCGGGCAAACGGGCTGAGTAGGACCCCGTTCGCGTCAACGTAAAAGCTGCGAAATGTTTCCCAAGACCGTTCCAGCTTGTAGCAGCAACTTGTGATGATGAGTCGATCGGCTTCACACTGATGGTGGAACGGTAGGAAGTACTTGTAGAGTGAACCGATCAGAACGATACCAGAGATCAAGGCGACATAAATGGATTGGAAACCCAAATAGATGCCAAATAAAAGCAGTGCCAGAAAAAGCCCTAATAAAACCGACTTACGCCAGTTCTCAATGATTGGATGGACTGTCCATGAAAGCGTGGTAGGCAGGTCTGCCATATCAGTTAGTAGTTATCAGTGAGACACACCTTCTTGTAGGAACGAACTGTGCTCGCGACCTTTACTCTGACGTATCGTCAATTTCTGTCTTTGACGCATCGTCGGCAGTATCTCCGCCTGCGCCATCTGTAGTCGTCTCAACACTTTCTTCGCCTATTGTGTCAACAGGTTCTGCTGTCGCTTCTTGTGTTGTCTCTTGTTCTATCGGCGTAAGCGCACCAACCTTTTCTTCACCATAGAAACGCATCAAGAAAAGTGAGATAAGCATGAAACCTATAGCAAGCCATGTGGTCATTTTACTCAGAAAAGTTGCTGCACCACGTCCGCCGAGAACGGATTGCATCTCAGCACCACCGAATGCACTCGACGAAAGTCCTTCACCCTTACTGTCCTGTAGCAAAATAACCAGCGTCAGAACGACGCAGAGCGGTACAAAGACCACCAGTACAAAACCAATGATAATTCCCATTTAACAATTTCCTCCTATGTAGATAGCAATCGGCAACTAACTGTCGGTAAAGGGTGATTTGTAACAATCTTTCACAACCTGGAGGGTTCCAAAGAGTGGTGAATTGTTACAGATAACCTCTTAACTGACGACTGACTGCTAACTGCTGACTGCCATTTTTACGATTTGCGCAAACGATTCCGCTTCAAGGCTCGCACCCCCAACAAGGGCACCGTCTACATCCGGCTGCGCCATCAACTCTGACGCGTTCTCCGGCTTAACACTGCCACCGTATTGGATGCGGATCTGCGATGCAACTTCTGCCGAATGTGCGGCTGTCAACAACCCTCGAATAAAGGCGTGCACCTCTTGTGCTTGATCGGGTGTCGCTGTTTTTCCTGTCCCGATTGCCCAGACGGGTTCGTAAGCGATCACACACGACAACAAATCCGTTGCGGATAGACCGGCAATACCGCCTGTGATATGACTCTCGATGACTGCTTCTGTCTGTCCGGATTCCCGTTCTTCGAGCTGCTCCCCGACACAGATAATCGGCTTTAAGCCGTGTGCTAACGCCGCTTTGACTTTCTGATTGACGCTCTCGTTTGTTTCACCGAAGTATTGCCGGCGTTCCGAGTGACCGATAATAACATAATCACATCCGACATCTTTCAGCATCGGTGCAGAGATTTCACCCGTAAACGCACCGCTATCCTCCCAGTAAACATCTTGGGCGGCGAGGCGGATGTTGCTATCTGAGATAGTGCTGCTCACTGAAGCAAGTGCTGTAAAAGGAGGCGCAACGATGATCTCAACGTCCGTACATCCTGCAACTAACGGTTTCAGTGCCGTTGTGAGTGAGACTGCTTCTGAAACCGTGTTGTTCAGTTTCCAATTTCCTGCAATGATAGGTGTTCGCATAGCCCTCTCTTTGAGTAATGACTGTCGGCTGCCAGTGTATGGCAGTTGCCTGGTGCTTACATACCATAACTTGTTCTTTGCTGATTGCCGACGGCTGACTGCTGATTGCTTCTTAAAGCACACGCGCTGCGAGTTCGACAAGACGATTGGAGTAACCCCATTCGTTGTCATACCATGAAAGGACTTTAATCAGCCCATCTTCAATCACCTTCGTGAAAGGCGCGTCGAGAACGGAGGAGAGTTTATTCCCATTAAAATCCGCTGAAACGAGGTCAAGCTCTGAATAACCGAGGATGCCGTCTAAGCTGTTCTCTGCTGCTGCTTTTAGCGAAGCGTTGACGGCTTCAGCGTCCGGTCTCTCCTTGAGATCAACAGTAAGATCAACCACGGAAACGTTTGGCGTCGGGACACGGATTGCGAAACCGTCGAGTTTTCCGTTCAATTCTGGAAGCACTTTTCCAACAGCGACAGCAGCACCCGTTGTCGTTGGAATCATCGAGAGGGTCGCCGCACGGGCGCGACGCATATCGGAATGCGGGAAGTCATGAACCCGTTGGTCACCCGTATAGGCGTGAATCGTCGTCATCAGACCGCTTTCAATTCCAAACTCTTCGTGCAGTACCTTCGCAACCGGTGCGAGGCAGTTTGTTGTACACGAGGCGTTAGAGATGACGTGATGTTCTGACTTATCGTATTTATCGTCATTCACACCAATCACAATCGTGATGTCCTCACCTTTTGCGGGTGCGGAGACAATCACTTTTTTCGCGCCACCAGAGGTGATATGTTTCTCAGCATCTACTCGGTCTGTGAAGAAGCCGGTGGATTCGATAACGACATCCACGCCGAAGTCACCCCACGGCAGATTACCCGGATCCCGCTCAGCGAGAACACGTATTTCTTTTCCGTTTACCACAAGGCTGTCGTCTGTCGCGGAGATGTCGTCGGACAAAATGCCGTGAATAGAGTCGTATTCGAGAAGGTGTGCGAGCGTTTCAGGGTTCGTCAAGTCGTTGATGGCCACGAAGTCTATATCTAACGCTGGATTTTGCAGTGCCGCGCGAAAGGCGTTCCGACCAATCCGACCGAAACCGTTAATACCTACTTTAGTTGACATAAGACAGATAAATTCCTTTACAAGTATTTTGCCGTTACAGGGCTTTCTTCTAACAACAAATTTTGGAAACCTTATCCCTTTATCTACAGTTTCACTATGTTTAAAACATTCCCTCTTAATTATACCCTAAAGTGCAGTAAATTGCAAACACTGCTTAAGAACAATGATCCTGTTCTCCTTGACATCTTCTCGGCGTTACGCTATAATGCAAAGCATCAACAAACTACCGGAGGAAATCATGGCAACCCCGTCAAACAAAAACGCACACCTAAAATCCGGTATCCGAGACAACCTTCTCCGTGAAACAGTCCACGACTTTCTACAACAGGAAATTAAGAACGGCTCCGCACTCTCCATTGTATCCGCCTACTTCACCATCTACGCCTATGAAAAGATGCAACACTCCCTTCACAAAATAGAGAAACTCCGTTTTCTTTTCGGTGACCCCGATTTCGTCAAACGTATGGATCCGAATAACACAGATACAAAAGCGTTTGATATAACAGACACAGGCTTAGCACTCAACCAGCAGCTCCGACAGAAACCGATTGCCAAAGCCTGCGCCGAATGGATAAAAGAGAAGGTCGAAATCCGCACAACCCGCGACTCAAATCTGATACACGGAAAAATGTATCACATCGCCAACAACGGCGTTGACAAAGCAATTCTCGGTAGCTCCAACTTTACCGTGCGCGGACTCGGACTCAGTTCAAATAACAGCAACATTGAACTCAATCTTGAGGTGAATGACGACCGAGACCGAAATGACCTCAAGGCGTGGTTTGATGAACTCTGGAATAACGACAAACTTGTTGAAGATGTCAAAGCGAAAGTGCTGGCAAAACTGAAGCAGATTGGGCAAGATCACCCACCTGAACTCATCTATTACAAAACCTTATATGCACTGTTCCGTGAAGAAATTGAGACCCGAAAAACAAACGAACAGACCCTTGAAGATACACATCTATACGACACAAAAATTTGGGACAAGTTATACGACTTCCAAAAAGAGGGCGCGAAAAGCGTAATTGCTCGCCTCTTACGACACAACGGCTGCATCTTAGCAGACAGCGTCGGGTTAGGAAAAACATACACAGCACTCGCCGTGATAAAGTTCTTTGAGCTACGAAATGAACGCGTGCTGGTCCTATGCCCCAAGAAACTGCATGACAATTGGTCACTCTATCCAGCGTACAACTCACAAGACACCAATCCGTTCCTTGATGACAAGTTCGGTTACACACTCCTGTCACACACAGACCTGTCCCGTTATACTGGTGAGTCCGGTGGTATTGATCTGGAGAATTTCAATTGGCAGAATTTTGACCTGATTGTGATTGACGAATCCCACAACTTCCGAAACGATAGCAAACCCCGTGAGGACAAAGATGGCAACTTCCGCCACACCCGCTATTCCCGCCTATTAGAAGAGGTTATCAAGGAAGGCACAAAAACCAAAGTCCTGATGCTTTCGGCGACACCCGTAAATACATCACTCACCGACCTCCGCAATCAGATATATCTCATGACAGAAAAACGCGAAGATGTCTTTAGAAACAGTTTGGGGGTCAGCAATATCCGCACTTTAATACAACAGGCGCAAAAAGCCTTCAAAACGTGGGAGGAAAACGCAACCAGATATGGCACAAGAGACAAAACAGAATTGTTTGATACTTTAGGCGTAGACTTTTTCCAACTGCTCAGTGGTGTTTCCATTGCGCGTTCCCGAAGGCATATTAAAAAGTATTATGCTGAAGAAATAGAAAATATTGGTGAATTTCCTACACAACTCGACCCAGTCAATTGCCATCCACCTACCGACCTGTCCGGTGAACTTTCATACAAGGCACTAGCGGATCAAATCGGTGACTTTGAACTATCCATCTATAGACCTTCCAGTTACGTTGTAGATGAAGGGGCAAAACAGCGGTTAGCAGACGAAAAAAAACGACTCCGCTTTAATCAGGAAGACCGTGAGAGATTTCTCATCGGCATGATGCAAACCAACTTCCTCAAACGGTTGGAAAGTTCTGCTTACGCGCTCTCTGAAACACTTGAACGCACCATCAACAAACACGATGAAATGCTGGATAAGATTGAACGCTTTCAGAAAAACAGCAATATCACGGACGCAGCAGCAGATGTCCTACCCGATGACGATGAAGACGATGAGGAATTTCTAATCAATCGTGCAAGAAATCCCTACCATCTAAAGGAATTGGATTGCACCCGTTGGAAGCAGGATCTCCTTAAAGATAAAGAAACCCTTACCGCAGCGTGGAAAAAGGTCAGTTCCATCACGCCCGATAAAGACGGTAAACTCAAAGAAATAAAGCAGCACATTCGGGAAAAGGCGGAAGATTCCAATCGCAAGCTCCTAATTTTCACTACTTTCAAGGACACTGCAGACTACCTTTTTACAAACTTGTCTGAACTCGCAAAGGAATTAGGACTTGAGATGGCGATGGTTTCTGGGGATATGACGCGAACGACTTCCGGACAAAATAATTTCAACGCTATTCTCACAAACTTTGCACCCTGGGGACGGATACGTGCTGAGAAGACAAGCGACACGGTTGACCTACTCATTGCCACAGACTGCGTTTCAGAGGGACAAAACCTTCAGGATTGCGACACTGTCCTAAACTACGATATACACTGGAATCCTGTCCGCATCATTCAACGGTTCGGACGGATTGACCGCATCGGTAATCCAAACAAAACGGTGAAAATGATTAACTACTGGCCCACAGAAGATATGGAGGTCTATCTCCGTTTACGAAATCGCGTTGAATCCCGCATGGCACTCGCCGATGCGACTGCAAGCGGTGATGACGACCCACTGAATGAATCGGCTTACGAACACGCACAGATGGAACTCAATTTCCGCGATAAGCAGTTGGAGCAGCTCCGGGAGGAGGTCCTTGATTTAGATGACCTCTCTGACACTGTAGTGATGAGCGACTTTACCTTAGATTATTTCTTCGCACAACTCCTCAAGTATCTCGAAAGAAACAGAGCAAAACTTGAGGCGACCCCAGATGGTGCTTACGCTGTTACAAGTAACGAAAACAACCCCTCGGAAAACGGTGTCATCTTCTTCCTACAACAGCCGAACGCAAGCACAGACAAACAGCAAAAAACCGCCAGTCCCATCCATCCTTACTACGCCGTTTATATCCGAAACAGTGGAGATATCCGTTACGGGTGTATCAATGCGAAACAGGTGTTGGATCTGTTTGAAGCATCTGCTGTTGGCAAAGAGAACACAATAGACGATTTGTGTCTCTGGTTTGACCAAGAAACCGAATACGGTGGTAACATGACACATTACAACAAACTTTTAGACACCGTCATTGCCCATATCACACGGTCGCATCAAAAAACGCAATCCAAAAATATCGGGAGAGCCGGCACCCGCGGCTTCAGACTACCAGCCGCGTCCGAAGCCCCCAAGGACTCCAGCGATTTTGAACTGGTAACATGGTTAGTGATTGCATAATTTTCTGAAAAAGGAACACAACATAATGAACAAACAAGCAATCAAATCCGCCCTATCAGCAATCCCCGCCGACGACTTTTTAGAAAAATCAAAAAACCTCTTATCCACAATAGGTTACCAAAGCGAGCGCACCCTCAAACTCTCCGGCACCGTCCACGACTTCTTTGAAGAATTCCCAGCACTCAACCCAAACACCAAAACCGAACAAGAATTCCGCAAACACGCCGAATCCGTCCAACTCATTTTCCAGTTCACAAGCGACGAAATTAACGATGACCCACAAATGACCTTGCTGGAGTCCAATGCCTTTGACAAAGGCAACATCAGCAGCTTCCTTTTCTGTGCAGTCGAACTAAAAGACAACACCTACTCCCGTACCCAATACGCCGCGTTCACACGAGAAATTAACAAACGTCTGATTGCACCGACTGTAATCTTATTTCGCGCCGGTAATCGTCTGACGGTTGCGTTTGCCGACCGCCGTCCAGACAAAACCAACGAGGACCGCGATGTCCTCGGACAAGTCACTCTCATCAAAGACATCCGCCTGAACGATCCACACCGCGCACATCTCGACATCCTCTCCGAACTCTCCTTTGAGGCATGCGTCAAGTGGATAGACGACAACAAAAAACCGAAAAACTTCGACGGACTCCTATCAGCATGGCTCGCCAAACTCGACACCGAAGAGCTCAACAAACAGTTCTACCGAAAATTGTTCGCGTGGTATGAATGGGCAATAGAAACCGCAACCTTCCCAACAGACGAAAACCGCACCCTGAAACCGGAGGAGCACGTGATACGTCTCATCACACGCCTACTCTTTATCTGGTTTATCAAGGAAAAAGGACTGGTAGCTGATGACCTATTCAACAAAGCACAAATCCAAGACCTATTGACAGAAGGCGATTTTAATAACGGCGATGCCTACTATCGCGCCGTGCTACAAAACCTCTTTTTCGCTACACTCAACACCGAAATAGACGAGCGTAAGTTTAGCAAGGGAAACTATTCGGGTAATCGTAATTTCTCACGGTTCCGCTATAAAAAGCAGATGCGCGATCCTGACAAACTTTTGGAACTTTTTGCCAAAACGCCTTTCATCAACGGTGGTTTATTTGACTGCTTAGATACCTTCGATGGACCCAAAGAGGGAGGCTACCGTATAGACTGCTTTTCCGATGTCGATTACAAAAAACTGAGTATCCCCAACCGCCTCTTTTTTCACGAAAGCCGAGGGCTGATTTCCCTCCTTGAACACTACAAATTCACCGTTGAGGAAAACACACCGATAGAGCAAGAAGTCGCGTTGGACCCCGAACTCCTTGGTAGAGTGTTTGAAAACCTACTCGCCGCCTACAATCCCGAAACCGGCGCAACCGTCCGAAAACAGACCGGCTCCTACTACACCCCACGCGCCATTGTCGACTATATGGTAGATGAAGCGTTAGTCGCCACGCTCTCCCAAAAATCCGACCCAACCGATGGCGACGCAAAACTCTGGGACGAGCGGTTACACTATCTCCTCGACTATGCCCAAGCCTTTGACGATGCCAACGAGTGGTTTGACGACCCTGAGACAGACGCGATTGTGAAAACAATTTCTAACCTCAAAATATTGGATCCCGCAGTCGGTTCCGGTGCTTTTCCCATGGGAATGCTCCACAAATTGACGCTTGCCCTTAGACGACTCGATCCAGACAACACCCGATGGGAAAAGTTACAGAAGGAACGCGCCGTTCAGCGAACCGAAGCGGCGTATGATACACAAGATGACCAAACACGGCGTGAGGAACTCCTTGAAATCGACGAGACCTTCAAACGCTACCGAGATTCCGACTTCGGACGGAAGTTATACCTCATCCAAAACAGCATCTTCGGTGTAGACATCCAATCTGTGGCATGTCAGATCGCCAAACTCCGTTTCTTCATATCCCTCGCAATTGAACAAGAGCCAGAACAAGGCACAGAGAACTTCGGTATCAAACCGTTACCGAACCTTGAGACCCGCTTTATCGCTGCGAACACACTGATAGGGCTTGCGGAGGAGCGGACACTCACCAGCCAAAAAGCGCAGGATTTGGAACGTGAGTTGAGCAGCAATCGCGAACGGCATTTCCACGCCACGACTCGTCAGCAAAAACGGACATGCAAACAAAAGGACACGGAATTACGTACTGAATTGGCAACAGAGCTAAAGAGCATCGGCATGCCTGCCGATGACGCTGAAAAGATTTCACAGTGGGACCCCTATGACCAGAACGCCACCGCTGATTGGTTCGACTCGGAATGGATGTTTGGAATCACTGAAGGTTTTGATGTCGTGATTGGCAACCCGCCTTACATCCAATTGCAAAAAGAAGGTGGTAGACTTGGAAATCTTTATCAAAACAGAGGCTTTGATACCTTTGTCCGAACAGGCGATATCTACTGTCTGTTCTATGAAAAAGCGAATCAACTGTTGCAAAACAACGGACATGTCTGTTTTATCACTTCTAATAAATGGATGCGCGCTGGTTACGGTAAAAAGTTGAGGGATTATTTTGTAAAGTTTACCCAACCGATTCAACTGCTGGATATGGGACCCGATGTATTTGACGCTACCGTTGACACAAACATCTTGCTTTTTCAAAAGATTGTATCCGATGCCTCTACGGCATTCGTAGGTGTATCTCTCGGCGTAGACTTTGACAGACAGACCGACAACATAGCCCAGTATTTGATTGATAATGGCGCGACGATGGAGATGCCAGCGAAAGGGGAACCGTGGGCGATACTCTCATCTGCTGAACTCAATCTGAAACGCAAAATAGAAGCTGTTGGAAAACCACTCAAAGATTGGGATATAAACATCTATCGCGGAATTGTAACAGGTTGCAACGAAGCGTTTATTATAGATGAAGCAAAACGCCAGCAACTCATAGATCAAGACCCAAAGTCTGCAGCAATCATCAAACCGCTCCTGCGCGGACGCGATATTGAGTGCTACTATGCCCAATCAGTGAAATCTTACTTATTAGCAACTAATTATGATCTAAATATGCCAAAAAGGTATCCTATTATCTATGCTCACCTTCAGACTATAGGAAAGCGAATAGAATCGGGAGAAGTAAAAGCAAGAGGCAAAGGACTATTCGATAGAGATGACCAAGGCGTAAATTGGTGGAATCTCCGGGCTTGTGCTTACTACTCCGAATTTGATGAGGAAAAGATTGTTTGGAAACGAATAGGTTCAATTTTGCGTTTCGCATATATTCAACATCCGATGTTCTGCCTTGATAGCACTTGTATTGCTACGGGCGAAAAGGTTAAGTTTCTTACTGCCGTATTAAATTCTCGTGTTTCTCACTATCAACTGTTTGACCTTGCTCCGAAAACAGGGACCGGCGACTTAATTGTAAGCGTTCAGGCATTAGAACCCCTTCTCGTCCCACCTATCACAAAAGCCAACCAACACCTTGTTACTGAGATTGAAAACAAGGTTGATAAAATCATTGCTGCTAAGCAAACTGATTCAGACGCGGACATTTTCGACCTTGAAAATGAGATTGATACACTGGTGTATGAATTGTATAATTTAACGGAAGCTGAGATTGCGATTGTGGAGGGGAATGTCTGAATCGCGGATTATGCGGATTACACAGATTTCGCGGATTTTTAAGATTCTGTGTCATTTCGCACTTACCTCCAATTCAGAAACCTTTGTGAACGACTAATAACAAACGATGTTTAATACTCTATTTCTTTCTCTTGCCCAAACCCGCCTCTTCTGGAAGGCCAGAAATGCTTTTTCGCGTCTCGGATTCTTCTCCTATAGAACGCTGTTCGGAATAAAACACCGCGTGGGAGAAAGTGGTAAAACAACAAAATCTCTATTTTTTCTATTACGGTCTATATTAGGCCAACTAATCTTGGCGATTTTCATAACTATCGGACTCCAAGGCATTAATCCTTATTGTGTTCCTTTGTTCGCAAAGATAGGCTTCACTATTCCTGAGGATAGCACTTACGGGACCTTGCTTGAAGCAGTGATCGCGGTAGGCGGAGTATTCATTGGTCTTTACTATGCTGCCATCAGCACAATAGGTGGTGCTATCTACGCGAGACTACCCAATGACATCCGGGACTTACTAGCCAAAGAACAAGTTGGCAACGTGTACATGCGCCTGCTTGCCTTTCTTACCTCTTTCGGTGTGTGTTTACTTGCTTTTCACACCGTAGGTTTTGAACCGATCATATTAGCAATACCACTCCTTATACTGGGTGCGGGGGTGATGATTATTGGATTTGTCCGGTTAGGTGCTCGTGCATTTTATTTTTTCGATCCCACAATTCTCTCAGATCGTCTCTTCAAACAGTTATTCCAATGTCACCGACAAGTGCAAGCTGGTGGTTATCGTTGGTTTGATCGGTCATTCCAGAATCAGGCACATCGGCGTGCTCAAACTACTATAGACACGCTTGCTACCGTATCTGAAATAGCTGCCAAAGAACCTCATTTAAACGGCCGTCCGTTTGCTGGTTTGTGCAAAAATCTCCTTGTATTTTTATGTGATTATGAAAGAAGAAAAAAATCAATCCCCACGGATAGCTTGTGGTACGGACAAAAATATGTGCATCCAGATTGGTATCGGGTAGATGATACAAAGACCTCTCTTGCCTACGAAACGGCCACTGGGTTACGTCCGGAGTCTGTAAGCGATTCCAGATGGATTGAATCTGCGATATTGCCAATTGTGAGTCGTTGTTTGGAAATCAATATGGAAGAGAAACGCTATCCGATAGTCATTGAATTGCTAAATCATCTTGACCTTTATGTTCGACTACTCGCAGCAGATCACCAAATTGAATATGCATTTGATCTGATAAGCGAGGTTTTCTCGTGGTGTGAGAAATTCCTGCTTGTTGAGAAGGATAGCATTGTAAAGGAAGAATCTCTGGAACACATGGAGATTTGTGGACAGTTGGCAATAATGCCTATCAACGTTCTTTTGGATTACAGACACACGATTAAGTCTCATGGACAGCAGGCGATACACCAGCAAATTAGGCGTATTAAATGGAAATCAAAAAAGTCTATTTACAGAGTTGGATTTGCCGTACATATTCTGCCGCGGCTTGAATGGATGCAATCCAGACTTGAGTTCGAGAGAAGAGTTGAAGGGCATATAATCAGTCCTATCTGGTATCTTGAAGAACTTGTAAGTCAGAAGGAAGCAGAAAACTATCACACTGCGATGCTCTGTTTTTATAAAAAGATAGGTGGGCTCTACAAGCCTTGGATAGAATCTGCAACCTCTTCAAAACATCCATGGTTGGCTGCGGTGATATTATCAAGGGAATCAGAGTATTGGAACAAACTTGATTGCCACCAGGATGTCCTTAACCAATTTTGGAACGATTTAAACTCTGATCGAAAAGTTGAAAAAATACTATGGCCAAGTTTGAACATGGATGAGCTAATGGAAAAACGTAGACAGCAAGGTAGAGAATTATTAGAACGTATGTCGAAAGAAAACCTCTTACTCTCTATAATATCAAGACCAGAGTCATACCCAGACTTTGCTGGACAGTTTCTGCACACTATTGGAGAAACACTACTACGTGCTATGTGTGAGAATGATTACGATACAATTGAGGAGCTTTTCAACCATTACCTTCATGGCAGTTTATTGCAATTTGAACAACTAAGCTCTGAACAAACAGCCTCCGATTGGCAAGCGCAAGGTAATTTTAAAGTCGCTGCGGGACCTCTTTTGGACCTCATGGCTATAAGCGGCTATGCATATCTACTTTCCGAGTACCACGATACGGACTCTATTAAGGCCCCAATCATAAAAGCATGGGACGAATATTTCGATCACGATCAGGGCGAGGTACGCCTTCAGTTTCTGGCTAATGCTGTCTCGCTCTCTGAAGCAGTTTTCGGGATGGCCCCTCGCGATATAAATAGAACCAGGTGGCAACAAATAATAGAAAGGCGGTTAGAAGATGTGGATCGTCAAGAAATCTCGCCTGATCCAAATCGGATCACCGTTGATTCTGAACCCCGCACAGTTCCGGTACATCAAAGCCCCTTAGTAAGAATATTCGCGAGACATCCCTCCTATATTCGGCTTTATGATGAGGTTGACATTTTTATCGCGATGTACATTCGCCAGCGAGATGATGGAGAAAATCTGGATTTTGGACAGCGACGTAGAGATCTCAGAGAAGAAATTCGTAGAGAGGAGAATCGCGCCGCAAGGAATGAAGGGTCATGAGACATAAATCCCACAAACGTTTGAAAACACCCCGTGTTGCTAAGTCTTTTTCCAAACTTAGGGAAGAAGTCAATCACAATTTGAATCTGTCTATGTTCCTAGAAGACGCTCGATTTGGGATAATGCCGATCGGAGGTGAGTCAGATTATGCTCCCAATTTTGCTGTGGAAATACATGGCAGAAATAGCGATGAACCTCGTGTTCTTGCAATTCTTGAATCACTAACTCGTAGTTATCAGCCTAACTGGTATAGTCAACGCCCTATAAAGAAATTGTTGAGTGATGTAGCAGAAGTAATTGCCAGTGAACTCGTGTGGGAAGGTCGTTCGGTTCGCAAGATTTTCTGGGACGAAAAAGATGGCGGAGTATACAGATTACATAACTTCGCATATCAGTGGTTGTTTCGGGCATTTGGAAGGTATATCCGAATACTTCCGCAAACATACCGGCACCCCGATGACAAAATCTATGATACCATCTCAGATAAGGATACCTGGGATATCGTAATGCCAAAAAAGTTAGGTGGTTATCGAAGACACCGGGCAATGCTCAAGAAACTCTTACGGTTTCCAGATATCATTCCATCTTTTTTAAAATATACAGTAAGTGTGCACGAGTGGCCTACAAACTTTAACGCAAAACACTATGCTCAAGAAACAAAACTTTTCATTGCCAGGGCGACAGAGCGGTGGGGCTGGAACCAACGAGATTCTAACTTAGAAAATTGGAGCGAGTTCTATAGTTTTTATAGAACCCTAACACTCAATTGGGCACAAGCGCATCTGCGTGAGCATATTGTCAAAGAACTCAATCAATTGTTTCGGCGATTGGATATTGAGGCAGAGATTGTGGTGAAGGGACTGCCTACCGCATCGGAAATATTGAGGATTCGGAAGCAGATGTGTGAAGGCAAAATTTCGTTTATGGAAGCGTTCAAAAAATGTTTGGTGTGATATGACGAGAAGGTTAATTTACTCACGCTTCTGGGGTCCCAACCGAGGGCATTAGGTATTATCAATATCATATTTTTCAATCCACGTAATCCGTGATAATCCACGGTTTTGATTAATATAGAATCGCTATAAGGGAGAACAAGCCATGAGTTCACAAAACGACTTAAGCCAGATTAAGGAAATAATCAACGAAATAGAGGAAAAATCGGCGGATGGTATTTACATCTTCCGCGGTGAACGTAGATCTAGTCATACAAAAGTATCTTCAACCCTTTACCGAGATTTTGATGGTATAGAAGGATTTGATATAGAAACTATCCAAAAAGAGATGCTTAATGCTGCTAAAAAACATACTGGTCACTTACCCCATACTGATGATCTGCCTCCGGATTTCCGTCCACACCTAGCAAGCTTCTTTGGTGTAAGCGAGGAAGATACCGCTGAGGCCATCGATTTTGAGATGCTAACCGAGATCCAACACTACGGTGGTAAGACTAACCTTATTGACTTCACAACCGACTACTTAATCGCCTTATTCTTCGCCTGTGATGGACATCATGACCAAGACGGTAGAGTCATCTTACAAAAAGTCGAGGAGGTAAAGGATATGATAAAGCAACCTCGAAATCCACGAAACCGCGTAGTCGCTCAAAAAAGCGTATTTATTCGTTCACCCAAGGGCTTTATTGAGCCGCGCGAGGACAATACAGTTATTATTCCAGCACACCTAAAAAAGTTGATACTACAGTACCTACAAAAGTACCACGGAATATTTACAGAAACTATTTACAACGATCTACATGGATTTATTATAAATCAAGACATTCATGGAAGTGCCGACACACAAGTTTACAGGGGCCTTGCCCATCAGAATAAAGGAGATAGACTGAAAGATAAAAAAGAAAAGCGAAGGGAATATGAAATATCCATTGAGCACTATACAAAAGCGATAGAATTGAAACTGGATATGACAGAAGCCTATTTCAATCGTGGTGTTGTTTACATGAAAAATAATGAATATGAGCGTGCTATCAAAGATTTTACAGAACTCATGGAATTGAAACCGGATGATGCTGAGGTTTATCTCTGTCGCGGATGGACTTACGATCTTAAAGGCAATTCTGACTGTGCTATTGAAGACTATAACACGGCGATACAACTTAAACCCAATTATGCTAATGCCTATCTCAATCGAGGTGCTGTTTACGGCAAGAAAAACGAAATTGACTTTGCTATCAAAGACTTTAACAAAGCAATAGAACTCAAACCCGATTATGCTGAGGCCTATAACAATCGCGCAGGGGCTTACTACAACAAAGGTGAGTTTGACCTTGCTATTGAAAATTATAATACAGCAGTAAAACTCAAACCTGACTATACCGAGGCACTTGATAATCGCCGTAAGACTTACAGAGCAAAACGTATAACTGCTTATGAGAAAAACAAGTCTCAGTTTGGTATAGATTACACCGAAGCAATACGGCAAAATCCAGACAATCCGCGTGCTCATTACGATCGTGGTGAAGCGTTTTTACGCCTGAAACTGTGGGACAAAGCAAGAAAAGACCTAATAACTGCCAAGTACATGGGACTGGATATTTCTACTTTGTTTCATAATTTTTATGCAAATATTGTAGACTTTGAACATGAATATGGTGTTAAGTTACCAGAAGACATCGCTGCACTGCTAACACCACTGAAGTGCCACCGTTTATTCAGACCACAATTTAGCAAATTTTATCCAAGTTTTTTCGTTGAAAATCGAGAGGTGTCAAATACCCTAACGCCGAATGTGGGCGTTTCTGATGATAGACGTGTGTGATAAAATGCTTAATGCGGGTTCTCGCTTCGTGGATGTTCTGTACTGCCTACGGTTTTTTAGGCCACTCCCTAAAGGAAGATTGTGCTATAATGACAATCTCAATTGAAAGGAGTATCCAATGGCGAAACGAAGAAGATTGTACTGCCTACGGTTTTTTAGGCCACTCCCTAAAGGAAGATTGTGCTATAATGACAATCTCAATTGAAAGGAGTCTC